>CAYPFE010000355.1:0-3816 GCA_964409895.1 uncultured Novosphingobium sp. | reverse complement strand
TCTTTTCCGGTCTTCGGATCACGCCAGGGCATCTTCCATTTCACGCCCCCTTCACCGCTCATCCCGCCAAGCTTACCCTTCCCCCCCCCGCATGCCTGACAAGCTGGCCGGAAATTTCCAGCTCCAGCAGCGCCAGCTGCACCGCTGCCGCACCCTCGCCCGACTGGCGGATCAACTCGTCGACAGCAATCGGCGCGGTCGTCAGCAGGCCTGCAATATCGGCGGGCTCTCCCGAAAGCGGCTCGGCATCGTCGAACCATGCGGGCGCTTCCTCGCGGAATGATGAGCGCGGATTGCCATCGAATCTGGTGACCAGTTCGATCACGTCCTCGGGGCTTTGTACCAGCACGCCGCCGTCGCGGATCAGCTGGTTGCAGCCGTGGCTGCGCGAATCGAGCGGCGAGCCGGGGATCGCCATGACCTCGCGCCCTGCCTCTCCGGCAAGCCGCGCTGTGATCAGCGAGCCCGATTTCGGCGCGGCTTCGACTACCAGAGTGCCCGCCGCGATCCCGGCGATTATGCGGTTGCGCGACGGAAAATGGCGTGCGAGCGGTTCGGTGCCGGGTGGCTGCTCCGCGATCAGCAAACCGCGTACGGCAATCTCGTCCTGCAGATCGGCGTGCTCTGGCGGATAGGCGATATCGATGCCGCTGGCGATGACGCCGATCGTGCCGCCTCCGCTGCTTCCCGACGACAGCGCGCCTTGGTGAGCAGCCCCATCGATGCCGCGTGCGAGGCCGGACACCACGCACAGCCCCGCGTCGGCAAGCGCGGCACCGAAGTCCCGCGAAAGCTTGACGGCAGCAGCGGACGCATTGCGCGCGCCAACCATGGCTATGCAGCAGCGCGATGCGACGGCTGCATCGCCCTTCACCACCAGCACCGGCGGCGCGCTCTCCAGCTCGCGCAGCAGCGGCGGATAGTCGGGGGAATCGTGGAACAGGTAGCGCGCGCCGGCTTTCTTAACCGCAGCGACCTCGTCTTCGATACGGCCCGCGGGGGCCGCCCGGTAAGCCTTGCCCCCGCGCGCCGCGAGATCGGGCAAGGCCTCCAGCGCTGCCTGCGCGGTTCCGAAGCGCCGTAGCAGCTGAGCATAACTCACCGGGCCGACATTGGGCGAGCGGATCAGGCGGACACGGGCGAAGGCCTCGGCCTGGGCGAGCTCGGCCATCAGCCTTTCTGCCCTACCTTCGGCTCGGTTCCTGCAAGGAGCCGCGCGATATTTGCGCGGTGCAGCACCAGCACCAGCACGGCGAGGCCCGCGAGCACCGGTGTAAAAGCCTGATACCCGGTGAACCATGCGGCGACTGGCGCGGCGATGGCCGCTGTCATACCGCCGGCAGAAGAAATCCGCGTCACAGCAAGCATGCCCAGCCACACGAGCGCGTAGGCCAGGCCGATCTGCCAGGCGAGTCCGAGCGCGACGCCCATCAGCGTGGCGACCCCCTTGCCTCCCCGGAACTTCAGCCAGACGGGAAAACAATGGCCGATCACGGCGCCGAGCGCTGCAGCGGGAATCTCTTCCCAAGGCTGACCGCCAAATCCCCAGACTTGCCAGGCAATGACGACAGCCGCAAAACCCTTGCCGAGATCGAGCAGCAAGGTAGCAGCGGCCAGCCCCTTGCGGCCGGTGCGCAACACATTGGTCGCGCCGATGTTGCCCGAGCCGATCGACCTCAGGTCTCCCGCGCCGGTCAGCCTGGTGAGGATCAGGCCGAACGGCACCGATCCGAGGAGATAACCGAGCAAGAGGGCAAAAAACGAATTCATCCGCGACCTTCCGTCTGGCCCGAGCTTGTCGAAGGCCTGCCTTGTTCTCTATTGAAGGACTGCATACGCAAAATCAGAACTTCGACAAGCTCAGGGCGGACGGATTGGTTGGAAATGGTTGAGTCTTCTGCGCCGATCCTGCTGTTCGATTCGGGCGTCGGCGGCCTAACCGTACTGGCCGAACTCAGGAAACTGCTCCCCGATGCTCCGGTGATCTACGCCGCCGACAGCGCCGGCAGGCCCTATGGCGCCAAGACCGAAGCACAGGTTGCCGCACGGGTGGCAGGGCTGCTCGGGCGCATGACCGAACGCTATCGCCCGCGCCTGGTGTGCATTGCCTGCAACACCGCTTCGACCATCGCGCTCGGCATGGTTCGCGAAGTCCTTGAGGTGCCGGTGGTCGGCACGGTGCCGGCGATCAAGCCAGCTGCGGCGCTGACGAAAACCGGCGTGATCGGGCTTCTCGGTACCGAGGCGACGATCCGCCAGGCCTATGTCGACCGGCTCGAGCAAGAATTCGCGAGCGACAAGTTGCTGTTGCGCCATGCCGCGCCGGGACTGGTCGAAGCCGCAGAGGTAAAACTGCGCGGTGAGACCGTTGACAGTTCGATCATCGAAGCCGCGCTCGCTGGCCTGAGGGCCCAGCCGGGCGCCGATCGTCTCGACACCGTTGTCCTTGCCTGCACGCATTTCCCCTTGCTCGAGGCCGAACTCGGGAACGCCTTCGGCCCCGATGTCCGCTTCGTCCATGGCGCCGACGGGATAGCCCGGCGAATCGCATTCCTGACCGATGGGCAGGCTTTTGAGCGCAGCGGTCCGGATATGGCGATCTTCACCGGCGAAACAGCTCCGTTGGCAGCCTATGCGACGGCGTTCGCGGAATTTGGTCTCGGCCTGATCGAGAGCTTTTGAAGGTGACGACGCGGCTAAACATCGCGCTGCTCGCACTTTTCCTGATGGCCGCAATTCCGTTCTACTGGCTTTTCATCGACGACCCTTCTGGCAATGCCGCGGCCAAGCCTCTGACGATTGGGCAACCTCGCGAGGCCGCAGACGCGATACAAGGCGAAAAGGCGATCTCGATCCGCTACGAAACCGCCTCGGCACGCCAGATACCGAGGATCGTGCTTGCGGCAGGCCAGGGAACCAGGGCCACCTCGGTCGACATGCGCAGTTACAAGCTGGACTTCACCGGCCAGCCGCCGATCCTGATCGATCATGGCACCACACTTGTCGAGGCAAGCGGCTTCCGCTTTGAACGCGTCGAGAGAGAAGCACTCAAGAGAATGGACGAGATGCGCGGCAAGGCGCGCCTTGTGCTCACGTTGGGCGATGGGGGTGATCGTTCCCAAGACACCCGAGCCGCGCAATGTAGCAGGCCAAAGCCGATCGCAGCAGGCGTCGTCGAGATCCCCGTCTGCGACGATGTGCTGGCCAAGCGGATGATCTACGTCCGGCTCGAAGATGGCAGCGAGTTTCTCCTCGTTGGCGATATCGCGCCGACCATGGCGAACATCCTGACCCAGTCCGGCCCTTCCCGGCTTCTGAATGACCATTTCGTGAAACAGGACCGTAGGGCGATCCACAGCTGGCTGCTCACGATCAGCCAGCTGAGGGACCAAGCACCCGAGATGGAAATCATACCCGGCCACGACCAGCTGACGCACGAGCAAATGAGACCCTCCTTCGACGATTCCTGAAGCCCCTGAAAACTGGCTGGAAATGGCCATTCGGATAAGCTATGTCCCCTCGAAACACAGCAAAGCAACCGGATCACGCGGGACAGGCAATTCGTGAATTACGACCAGATATTTGACCAGGCTATTGAGCGTCTTCATTCGGAAGGGCGCTATCGGGTGTTCATCGACATCCTTCGCAACAAGGGCGCGTTCCCGAATGCGCGGTGCTTTGCGCATCACAACGGGCCTCAGCCGATCACGGTGTGGTGCTCGAACGACTATCTCGCGATGGGCCAGCATCCTGCGGTGATTTCCGCGATGGAAGAGGCGCTGCACGATGTCGGCGCAGGCTCTGGCGGCACCCGCA
>CAYPFE010000354.1:0-3820 GCA_964409895.1 uncultured Novosphingobium sp. | reverse complement strand
GGTTCCGGGCAATTTAGGTTATCGTCATTCCCGCGAAAGCGGGAACCCAGATACCACTTTCAAGACTGGGTTCCCGCTTTCGCGGGAATGACGAACAGATTTGGCGAGAGACAAGACCATGAACTATCGCGTCGGCATCGATATCGGGGGTACCTTCACCGACTTTGCGCTTCTCAAGGGCAGTGAGGTGATCCTGCACAAGAACCTCTCGACTCCGGAGGATCGCTCGCTCGGCGTGATGGAGGGACTCGAAAGGCTTGCAGAGATCGAGGGGCTTCCGCTGGCCGAATTCCTCGGCAAGTGCGAGGCGATCGTCCACGGGACGACCATCGCCGACAACACGCTGATCGAGATGAACGGCGCGCTCACCGGCCTCATCACCACCGAGGGCTTCCGCGACGAAATCGAGTATCGCCGTGGCTTCAAGGAAAGCGTCTGGGACGTGCGCCTGGCACCGCCGCAACAGATCACGCCGCGCCGCCGCCGCATGACGGTGAAGGAGCGGATCCTCCAGGACGGCAGTGTGCACACCCCGCTCGACGAGGACGCCGTGCGCGAGGCCTGCCGCCGCCTGAGGCTCCAGAACGTCGAGGCGGTGGCGATTTCCTTCCTGTTCTCCTTCGTCAATCCCGAGCACGAGCGCCGCGCCAAGGAAATCGTGACGCAGGAAATCCAGAACGCTTATGTCTGCGCAGGGCACGAAGTGCTGCCGCGCGCACCGGAATTCGACCGCACCTCGACCACGGTCGTCAACGCCTATGTTGGCCCGCGCGTCACTTCCTATCTCGAAAAGCTGGTCTCGCGGCTGGTGGAGGGCGGTTACAAGAACCAGCTGATGGTGCTGCAGGCCTCCGGCGGCGTCATGACCAAGGAATATATCGACGGCGCACCGATCCGCGTGCTGGCCTCGGGACCGGCGGGCGGCGTCATCGGCTCAGCCCACGTCGGCGTCGCCAAGGGGCACAGGGACCTGCTGTGCGTCGACATGGGCGGCACCTCCTACGACATGTCGGTGGTGGTGAACGGCGAATCGCCCGCCGAGGCCGGCTGGAACATGCATCACCGCTACCTGATCGGCGTGCCGATGGTGAAGGTGGAGACGCTGGGTGCGGGTGGCGGTTCGATCTGCCACGTCAATGCCGGCGCTCTCGAAGTCGGGCCGCGCTCGGCCGGCTCGCAGCCCGGTCCGATGTGCTACGGCAACGGCGGCAACGAGCCGACCGTGACCGACGCGCTGGTGATGCTCGGCATCCTGTCGACCGACGAGGGCTTCGCGGGCGGCAGCTTCAGGCTCCAGCGCCAAGGCATCGACGCGGCGTTCCAGGCGATCGCCGACGAGATGGGCCATGGCGACGCGGAAACCGCCGCCTTCGACTGCTGGCGCGTCGTCAATGCCAACATGAGCCAGGGCGTGCGCCGCACCACGGCCGGCAAGGGTATCGATCCCAAGGACCTCACCATGCTCGCCTATGGCGGCAACGGCCCGGCCTTCGCCGCGATCCAGGCGGAAGACCTCGGCATCACCAAGGTGCTGGTGCCCAAGGCCTCGCCGACCTTTTCCGCGCTGGGCACGCTCGTCGCCAACCCGACGATCGACGAGGAGCGCAGTTATATCACGCCCGCCAACGTCGCCGATCTCGACAAGATCCGCGACCTGTGGAGCGATATCTGCAAACGGGCCGAGAAATTCTTCACCGACGCGCATTTCAAGCCTGACGACATGGTGATCAATTACCAGCTCAACATGCGCTATCCGGGCCAGAACTTCTCGCTGTCCTTCGACTACAAGGCCGAAGGCACGCTACACGACCTCAGCTTCGTCGACGATGGCTTCCGCGACAAGGCGATCGAGCTGTTCAACCAGCGACACATGGCGGAATACAATCATATCCGCGAGCACGAGATTCCAGAGATATCGGGTGTCCGCCTCGCCGCCTATGTCGAGACCACCTCGCCCCAGGCGAAGGCCGGTTTCACCGCGCCCGCCAGCGCGCCGGAGCCCGCCCAGACCCGCCGCGCCAATCTCGGGCAGGGTTTCGCCGACACGCCTGTCTATGACGGTTCGGCGCTGGTGCCGGGCAACGAGATTGCTTCGCCCGCGATCATCGAGGAGACTTTCACCACCATCGTCGTCTATCCCGGCTGGAAGGCGCGGGTAGACGATGCCGGTGACTATGAACTGGTGCGCGCCTAGGGTATCGGGCCGGGATAGGCCGCTGCCACGGAGAATCAGGGCATGGACAAGGATGTAGCCGAGCGCCTGGTGCCGCTCGAAGGCGGGGTCAACTTCCGCGATATGGGCGGTTACGAAACCACGGACGGGAGGCGGCTCAAGTGGCGCCACCTCTATCGTTCGGGCGCAATGCACCGGTTGACGCCTGCCGACCACGATCACCTTGCGGAGCGCGGCATCCGCACCGTTATCGACTTCCGCTCCGGTACCGAACAGACCGACGAACCCAACCACTGGGCAATCTCGTCCGAGGCGAACTACTGGTCGCGCGACCACGAGGAAGTGTTCGGCAATATCCACGAGATGGCCGCCAAGGGCCTCGCCTCCCCTGCGGATGCAATCGCGGTGATGGAAGGCGGCTTCCGCTACCTGCCGTTCCAGCAGGCCGAGGCCTATGCCGAGATGTTCCGGAGGCTTGCCGCCAGCGAGGTGCCGCTGGTGTTCCACTGCACGGCGGGCAAGGACCGTACCGGCGGGGCTGCCGCGCTGGTCCTTTCCGCGCTGGGCGTCCCGCGCGAGACGATCGTCGCCGATTTCACGATGACCGAACGCGCGGTGGACCTCCAGAAGGCGCTGCTGCGCACCAAGCCCAACCCGAAATACGCCCATTACGCCAAACTCGCGCCGGATACGCGCGCCGTGTTCAGCGGAGCAAAACCAAGCTTTATCAGTGCGTTCCTGGACTCGGTCGACGAGAAATGCGGATCGGTTGAGAATTATCTCTCCGATCTCGGCATCACCGGTCAGGACATCGGATCGATCCGCAACGCCTTGCTGGACTGAGCCGCCCGGTTTCGGCCTGGCCCGACATCTGCACACAAGGTTTCGCGCGAACTTGCCTTTAAGGCCTTTGCGCCTACATAATCACACCAGAAAGGACGGTTACAGCGCGCCATGAACGACGACCAACCGCCTAACGGCAATCCCTGGGTGAAAAGCCTGCTGGTATGGGGCGGGATTTTCCTTGTCTTGCTTCTGGTCGTTTCGATGTTCGGACAGCAGGGCGAAACCGCGGGATCGATCCCCTATTCGGAATTCCGCGGCAAGGTCGTGGAAGGCAGCGTGTCCGACGTCCAGATCAGCGAGGACCGCATTACCGGCAAGCTGAAGAACGGCGAGCGGTTCACCACTGTTCCCATCGCCAACGACACCTCGCTGCCCCAGCTTTTGGAGCAGCATAAGGTCAAATATGAGGGCGTCGAGGCAGAACAGGGTAATGTGCTGATTTATATACTGGTGCAGATGCTGCCCTTCCTGCTGATCCTCGGCATCGCCTTTTTCGCATTACGCCAGGTCCAGAAAGGTGGTGGTGCAGGCGGAGCGATGGGCTTCGGCAAATCCAAGGCCAAGCTGCTCACCGAACGCCAGGGCCGCGTCACATTCGACGACGTCGCGGGCATCGATGAAGCGCGCGAGGAACTGGAAGAGATCGTCGAGTTCCTCAAGGACCCGCAGCGCTTTTCCAAGCTTGGCGGACAGATTCCCAAGGGTGCGCTTCTCGTTGGATCGCCCGGCACCGGCAAGACCCTGCTGGCCCGCGCCATCGCCGGCGAGGCGGGCGTGCCGTTCTTTACCATTTCCGGTTCG
>CAYPFE010000353.1:0-3825 GCA_964409895.1 uncultured Novosphingobium sp. | reverse complement strand
GGCCTGAATGAAACGGAGCAATTCGTGCTGTTTCCTGGTCAACATCGCGTTCGGCCCTCCCTGGGAGCATTGTGTGAACGAATGTAGAACAATTAAGCAACGATTCGTTGTTCGTCAAGCAATTCCGCCATTCTGGAGTAAGAACACCGAAACTTCGTCTCCGGCCTGCGCGGCAGCGGCACGTGCCGGGCGATCGATCAGTACATTGCTTGCCGCAAGTGCGGCCAAGGCACCGCTGTCCTGGATCTGCTGGGCCGAAGCTGACGAACCGTCCCAATGGGCGCGAACGAATGTCCTGCGCGAGCCGTTTGGCTCGAGCGGAGACGCCAGCCTTGTTTGGAATGTGCGGGGCAGGGGGTCCGCTGCTCCCAGCAGACCACGCAACAGAGGCAACAGGAACAGATAGGCGGTGACGTGGCTGGAAACCGGGTTGCCGGGCAGTCCGAGGATGACCTGCCGTCCCCATGGCCGCTTTCGCGTCGCGACCAGCAGGGGCTTGCCTGGCTTGATCGCCACACGCCAGAAATCGATATTCGCGCCCCAGGCTTCCAGGGCTGGGCGTATCAGGTCGTGATCGCCCACTGAAGCCCCGCCGCTGGTGACGATAACGTCTGCATCTTCGGCGCGTTCGAGCACCGCGGCGAGTGCATCCATCGTATCGCCTGCCGGCCCCAACCGATCGGCATCGCAGGGCAGGCTTTTCACCATCGCCAACAGCATCGCCCCGTTGCTTGCCGGGATCTGGTGAGGTTCGCAGCAGTCCGGATCTGCGGCGAGCTCGTCTCCGCTATCGATAATCGCGATCTTGGGCGGGCGGCGCACGGCGAGATGCTTGTGGCCCGAGGAGATCGCAAGCGCGGTCTGGGCTGGGCCGATCCGCGTTCCCGCGGCCAATATCTGCTTGCCTACGGTGAAATCCATGCCCGTGCGCCGGATGTGCTTGCTTGGAGGCTTGGGACCGTCGCCCGTCAGTTCGATGCGGTCACCTTCGCGCGTTATATCCTCCTGCAGTATGACCGCGTCGGCATCTTCAGGCATGACGGCGCCTGTGGCGATGCGCACTGCTTCGCTGTCTCCCACCGATCCTTCGAACGGATGGCCTGCCGCACTCTCGCCGATGATCCGCCATGGCCCCGCCATGTTATCGGGCCTGACCGCATATCCGTCCATTGCGGAAAGATCTGCTGCAGGCTGGGTACGCAACGCGGAAAGCGGCTCGGCGAGGTAGCGCCCCAGCGCTCCCTCAATGTCGACACGCTCGATCGGCATGGGTGTGCCCAGCTCGAGCAGCCGGGCTTGCGCTTCCTCGAGCGGGAGAGGTGGCTGTTTCGCGCTCAAGGCATGTCCTTCGCTCGCCAGGTGCCCGATTTGCCGCCGGTCTTCTCGATCAGGCGGACGTCCTCGATCACCATGCCGCGATCGAGCGCCTTGGCCATGTCGTAGATCGTTACCAGCGCGATCGTGGCGGCGGTGATTGCTTCCATTTCCACGCCGGTCTTGCCCGTCAGGGACGCAGATGCCGTAACCCTGACCGCGTCCGTTTCGAACGCGAAGTCGATCGTCACCGCATCGAGTGCAAGCGGGTGGCACATTGGTATCAGGTCGGAGGTGCGCTTGGCGGCCATGATGCCTGCGATCCTGGCCGGGCCGAGTACGTCACCTTTGGGAGCGTTGCCTTCGCGAATGGCGGCAAGTGTGGCGCCATCCATGCGGATCCGGCCCGAGGCCACGGCGCCGCGCCGCGTCTCGGCCTTGCTACCGACATCGACCATGCGGGCATGGCCTTCATCGTCGATGTGAGTCAGTCCGGTCATGATCGGGCGATATCTCCAGCGAATGCGCGTTTGCCCTGTTGGCACACCAGAGCGGCATGAATCCAGCCTCGCAGTGGAATCGAGGCGAATGGATTGCGAAATCAGTTGAAATCCCCCCCTGGGACCTCGTGGCCAAGCGTCCGGAGCTATATGGAGAATAATGCCGGCTGAGATCGCAGCAGGCCGGGGAGTTTGACGATGGGAGAACCGAGGAAGCGCGATGCCGTGCGCCTTGAAGACGGAGGACTGATTGTCTTGGTCGTCCTGCTTACGCTCGCCTTTGGCTGGCTGGTCGCACCATTCTTCGGGTCGATCCTGCTGGGCCTGATCGCGTCAATCCTGTGCGCCCCCCTCTATCAGGACATCCTCATGCGGACCAAGGGGCGGCGCAATCTGGCCGCATCGCTGACGTTGGTGCTCATCACCGCACTGGTGATCTTCCCGGCGATCCTGCTGGGCATCAGCTTGATACAGGAGGCCGCCCAGCTCTATGCGCGGTTCCAGACCGGTGAAATCGATGTTGCCCGCTTCCTCGATCAGTTTCGCGCTTCGCTGCCACCCTATGCCCTTGAGTATCTGAATTCGACAGGACTTACCGAGTTCGAGACCGCCCGCGAGATGCTGGGCAATTCGATCGCCTCGATCCTCCAGAACATCGCTTCGAGGGCGCTGTGGTTCGGGCAGGGCGCCCTGCAATTGCTCGCCTCGCTGGGCGTCATGTTGTACCTGACATTCTTCCTGTTGCGCGATGGCGAAGACCTGTCCGCCAAGGTGCGTTGGGCAATGCCGCTCGACCCAGATATTCGCGACCGTCTGATCGGACATTTCGTGACCGTCATCCGGGCGACGATGCGCGGCACCGTGGTAGTGGCGATCCTTCAAGGCCTGGTCGGCGGTATCGTCTTCTGGCTGCTCGGGATCGACGCGCCGATCCTGTGGGGCCTTCTGATGGCATTGTTCTCCCTGTTCCCGGCGGTTGGGACCGGGATCGTCTGGGTGCCCGTGGCGATCTACCTACTGCTCACAGGGTCCTATTGGGAGGGTGCCGTGCTGGTTTTCTGCGGGCTTTTCGTGATCGGTCTTATCGACAACGTGCTGCGGCCGATCCTTGTCGGCCATGAAGCCCGGCTGCCCGAATTCGTCGTACTGATCGCGACGATTGCCGGCCTCAACCTGATGGGGCTGACCGGTGTCATTGCAGGGCCGATCATCGCTGCACTGTTCATGGCGGTCTGGATCATGGTTGGAGAACGCCGGGATCTTGAGGGTAAACCCGATTTCGGAGAGGGTTAGCTAACCTTCAAGCAGTTCCCGCGTCGCTGCCTCGACATCGGCCTGGCGCATCAGGCTTTCACCGACCAGGAAACACCGCGCCCCGCAGCCGGACAACCGCTCCAGATCGTCATGGCTGGCGATCCCGCTTTCGCTGACCAGCAGCGTTCCCTCTGGAGCAAGCGGCGCCAGCCGCTCGGTAACGGCGAGATCGGTGACGAAGCGCTTGAGGTCGCGGTTGTTCACGCCGATCAGGCGTGATTTGAGCCCGGCGGCCCGCTCCATCTCGGCTTCGTTATGTACTTCGACTAGGACATCCATTCCTCGTTCCAAGGCCGCTGCTTCGATCTCGGTCATCTGGCCGTCGTCGAGTGCAGCGGCGATGATCAGGATCGCATCGGCGCCGATCGCGCGGGCTTCGGCAACCTGCCAGGGATCGACCATGAAATCCTTGCGCAGCACCGGCAGAGCGCAGGCGGTGCGGGCAGCGATGAGGTAGTCCTCATGTCCCTGAAAATAGGGCGCATCGGTCAGCACCGACAGGCACGCCGCACCGCCAGCCTCATAGGCGCGGGCATGCGCAGGCGGATCGAAATCGGCGCGGATCAGCCCCTTGGAAGGCGAGGCCTTCTTGACCTCGGCGATCAGTGCGAAGCCGGTTCGCGCCTTGGCTTCCAGTGCCGCGCGGAAGCCGCGTGGCGGGCTATGCGCAGCCGCATCGTGGTCGAGCGCAGCCTGC
>CAYPFE010000352.1:1706-3844 GCA_964409895.1 uncultured Novosphingobium sp. | reverse complement strand
GGCGCGGAGCCCGAGAGGATGGAATGGGCGCTCGCCACCGCGCGCGCCGAGCGCCAGTCGCAGGGCTTCGGCGACGACGGCATTTCCTATGGCGCGCAACTCGTCGTCTGCTGCCATCCCGAGATGGACGTGGCGATGGAAACCGCCATGCACATGGCCCCGCCGCTCGCCCGCTTCCAGGTGATCGAGGGCAAGCAGGTTGGTCCCGGTGGCGACGAGGAGGCCTCGAAGAACTTCGAGAACATCAAGGCCGGCTACGACATGACCAAGCATGGCGATATCGGCACCAAGGAAAAGATCAAGGGCGGCGCGCTCTCGCCCGAGTTCGTCCGCAATTTCGCCATCGTCGGCCCGCCCGATCGCGTCACCGAACGGCTGCTGGGGCTCAAGAAGATGGGGCTGTCGCGCTTCGTCATCGTCGGCCCCGGCTTCTACGCCCAGGAATGGGGTGAGGCCCGCAACCTGTTCCACGAGGAAGTGATCCCGGCGCTGAAGGCGGCGGATTAGGAGAAGACCATGCAATTCGACCTTACCCAGACCGACACCCTGCTTGCCACGACGCGCGCAGTGCGCAAGCGGCTCGATCTCGACAGGCCGGTGGAGCGCGAGGTGATCCTCGAATGCCTGCAGCTCGCGACCCAGGCGCCGACCGGCTCCAACCAGCAGGGCTGGCGCTTCGTGGTGGTCGAGGATGCCGGAAAACGCGAGAAGATCGCGGGCTATTACGCGCAAGGTGCGGGCGACTACCTCAAGACCGCGCGCGACACGGTCGCCGCCGAAGGCGATGCGCAGACCACGCGGGTCTATGATTCCGCCATCTGGCTGATCGACAACCTTGCGAAAGTGCCCCTCTTCGTCATCCCCTGCATCGAAGGCCGTCCGCCGGCGGGCGCGCCCAACGTCATGCAGGCGAGCGTCTATGGCTCGATCTTCCCGGCGGTGTGGAGCTTCCAGCTGGCGCTGAGGTCCCGTGGGCTCGGCTCGGTGCTCACCACGCTGCACCTGATGCACGAGCAGGCGGTGTCGGAACTGCTCGGCCTGCCCGAGGACGTCATGCAGGTCGCTCTGCTGCCCGTTGCCTACACCAAAGGCACCGACTTCAAGCGCGCCGCAAGACCGCCAGTTGACACGATCACCCATTGGGACGGCTGGTAAGGCCAGCACCTCATGATCGAACTCGCAACCGAATTCCGCTGGCAGGACAAGCGACTCGACATGCCGATGGAGCGCATCCTGCTGACCGAGAAATGGGGTTACGACGCGGTCTTCACCTGCGAAGGCGTGGGCGCCGAGAGCCTGGTCACGGCGGGCTATTTCGCGGCCCACGTCAAGCACATGAAGGTCGGCACGCGGATCATGTCGGTGACGGGGCGTTCGCCCGCCGTCGCTGTCGCCGCCTTCCAGGGGCTCAATCACCTGACAGGCGGCAATCGCGTCATCTGCGGGCTCGGCAGCGCCACGCCGATGCAGCGCGAGGGGTTCGAAGGCAAGCCCTGGGGCAAGCCGGTCAGGCGGATGCGCGACTATGTCACGCTGCTGCGCCAGGGCTTCGCGGGCCAGCCGCTCGACCATGACGGCGAGGAATGGGGTGCGCCCTATCGCGGCCCGGATGCGCAGGGCCTCCCGCCGATGACCAACGGCCTCGACGTGATCTCCGACATTCCGATCATGCTCGCCGCCGCTCACCCGCAGATGATCGCGCTGTCGGCCGAGATCAGCGAGGGCTGGATCCCGCCGAGCTGGGCGCCGGGCGTGATGGATCACTTCCGGCCGATGCTGGACAAGGGCTTCGCCAGGGCGGGCGGCGGCAAGAGCCTCAAGGACTTCAAGATCTGGTCGCAGGTCGACATGCTGGTCGACGACGATGTCCGCGCGGCGATGCGGCCGTTCAAGGAATATGTCGTCACCTTCGCGCATCTCCAGCGCGACATCATGGAAGCGCGGGGCTACGACGGGCTCGCCGAAAAGCTCACCGACATGCTCGCCGCCGGCAAGGGCGAAACGCAGATGATCCAGGGCGAACACGCGCTGGAAGGCAAGCGCTGGGAAGAGGCGCTCGACGCCGTGCCCGACGAATATATCGACGATGGCTGGCTGGTCGGACCCGTCGCGCGCATCGCCGAGCGGGTGAAGCCCTG
>CAYPFE010000352.1:0-1696 GCA_964409895.1 uncultured Novosphingobium sp. | reverse complement strand
GGCTCGACTGCGGGCTAACCGGGATGGTCATGCGCTATGGCGCGCCGCTCGATTTCACCAAGGTGGCGGAGCCCGTCGCAGTCTACCACGCAATCGCCAAGGCCGCCGGCAAGGAGCCGCGCGAGGTCTGAGCAGGAAGGAAGCGAGGAAGACTGACCCTACGCCGCGTCGAACTCGATATGCAGGTCTGCAAGGCTGCGGAAGCTGTAGGTCGGCTCGAAGCGGTATGAGCGGTTGCCCGGCGGGCCGTGGTGCTCCTCGCTGATGCGGATATCCGAAGTGCGCGCGAGAATTCGTTCGAGCGCGACGCGCGATTCCAGCCTCCCCAGCGGCGCGCCGAGGCAGGCGTGCACGCCCTTGGAAAAGCCCATGTGGTCGCGGTTGCCGGGCCGGTCCATGTCGAACGTCTCGGCGTGGTCGAAATGCGCCGGATCGGTGCTCGCTCCCATCAGCACGATGTTGAGGATCGTGCCCGCCGGCACCTCGACGCCCGCGACCTCGGTGTCTTTCAAGGCAAGCCGGTAGGCGCATTTGACCGGCGCGTCGTAGCGCAGCACTTCCTCGATGAAGTCGGCGATCTGGTCCGGGTTTTCGCGCAGCCGCGTCTGCAGCGCCTTGTCCTCGGCCAGGATCAGGATCGCCATCGCGATCAACCGCGAGGTGGTGTCCTGCCCCGCACCATAGGTGAAACGCGCGAGACGTGAGAGCAGGTCGGGATCGGGCGTGCTGCCGTCCTTGAATTTCGCATTGGCAAGGTCCGACAGAAGATCGCCGCTGGGATTTTCCCTCCGCTCGCGGATATATTCGTCGAAGCGGTCCTTCAGGAACACCAGCGGGTCGGAGCCGACCTTGTGGGCAGCATCGCCTTCGAGCTGGCTTGGCGGCGGGCCGATCAGTTCAAGCAGTTCGGCGCGATGCCCTTCTGGAATGCCGAGGATATCGCATATCGCATAGGTGGTGGTCGCGTGCGCGTATTCGGGGACGACGTCGCATGTGCCCTTGGCGAAGAAGCCGTCGATCAGCTTGTCGGCGAGGCCGTTAAGGTAATCCTCGTTGGCCTTGAGCCGCTTGTAGGTGAGCAGGCTGCCCAGCAGCGCGCGCGCCCTGGTGTGATCCTCCCCATCGAAGCAGACGATGTGATCGGACCAGGGAAACTCGGAGCGGTGTGCTTCGACCTGTTCGGTGATGTCGCTGCCTTCGGGTTCGAACGGCAGGCCCGGCTTCGGCCCGACCACGGAGGTCAGGGACGAGAAATCACCGGCCTTGCGGGTCAGCACGTCCATCACCGCGTCGAAGCCGGTCACCAGCATGGTGTTGTGATGCGGCTCGCGTGCCACCGGGCACTTGGCGCGCATCTCTTCCAGATAGGGCTTGGGATGCACGATCAGTTCGGGATCGGAATAGAAGTCGGGTTCGGCTTCGGCCATGCTCGCCTCTCTCGTTTCAGCCTGCAGTCAATGTGTCAAAACACTGGACCGCCAGCGCGTGTTCGTCATAGTGTTAGCGTGCAGCGGACCGGGTGGCAATCCGACAGACAGCAACCGATTCACCGGGGCCTTGCCGTAGCGGCTTCCGCCTGTAGTTTGCGCCGCTGAAACTGAAATCGAAACGGGAAGGGATTCGCCAATGGCAACCGTCAAGGAAAAAACGCTCGATTGCTCACAGCTCGACAAGATCATGGGTGTGCCGCTGACGA
>CAYPFE010000351.1:0-3854 GCA_964409895.1 uncultured Novosphingobium sp. | reverse complement strand
CAACCGGCTCGATGCGATCGTGCCCTTCTCCTATCTCGGCAAGGAAACCGTCAGCCGGGTGGTCGACAAGTTCATCCTCGAACTCGAACTGCAGCTCTCGGAGCAGAACGTCCACATCCAGTGCGGCAGCGACGCGCGGGAATGGCTGGGCGACCGCGGCTACGACAAGCTCTACGGCGCAAGGCCGATGTCACGGCTGATCCAGGAAAAGGTCAAGCAGCCGCTTGCGGAGGAACTGCTGTTCGGCAAGCTCGCCAACGGCGGCGAAGTGCATGTCTCGGTCAAGGATGGCGAACTCACCTTCGAGCTGACCCCGGCCCCGCCCAAGGTGGTCAAGCGCAAGAAGAAGCCTGCCCCGAAGAAGAAGCCTGCGCCCAAGACCGGAACCGCGCCCGAGGAAACCAAGGACGGCGAATAGTCGCGCGCTGCGTTTGACGGCGGTCAAACCCCTGCCGCGAGAGTCTCGCTAGGGAGTTAGCCGAGGATTTGCATTTGCCGGAGATTGCCGTGGCCAGCGCCGCCGAAACCACCCCCAATACGCCATTCTACAAGCTCGGCGGTCACGAAACCTTCCAGGCGATCTGCAATCGCTTCTACGACCTCATGGACGAAGATCCAGCCTATGCCGAGCTGCGCGCGATGCATGCGCCGGACCTGACAAAAATGCGCGGCGCGCTGGCGCAGTTCCTTGCCGGCTGGGCGGGCGGCCCGCGCGACTGGTTCGAGGCGAACCCCGGTCGCTGCATGATGAGCGTGCACAAGCCCTATACGATCACCAGACAGGTCGCCGAGCAATGGGCGGACGCGATGCAGCGCGCCATAGCCGACATCGCGCCCGAAGAAGCCGAACTCGCCAAGGCAATGGGCGGCGCGCTGGGGGAGCTGGCTACGGGGATGGGGCGGTAAGGCAGCGCCTTCAGGGTCCAGGCACTTGATGCGATCAGAGCACCGCTGATTGTTCGTACATCACAGGTCGTCGTGCATGTCGATTTCGCGCACGCGGCGATTCTGGCGGGCGGTGTCGACGAGTGCGCGCAATTCTTCGCGGCGGCGGCGGGCGGCGTCGATGTGCGGGATAACGAGCGGAGCCTCCCGCGTCGTCTCGTCGCTTGAATGGATGCCGATCGTGCCGATGTCTGCCCACTGGTTCAACAGGGTGAAATTGATCCTGATGTCCTTGACCCGGTATAGCTCGATCTCGTCGATGCTCTTGTTGATGATGCCGCGCCGGATGATCAGCCGGTCGCTCGTCACCTCATAGGTGGCCGCGAGATTGCGGATCCAAACGGCAAGGACGATGATCAGGCCCACACCGGCGAGGCAAAGCAACAGTGTGAGCCACCCGAGCAAGGTGCCGCGCAGCCAGCCCCAAGTCGAAGAGCGAAACCTGTCCAACACTTCATCCATGCCTGTGCCCCATAGCTGGCGATTGTCACTACGAGCGGATGAGAACACGGAAACGGACTGCAACGCAACGCCTTCTGGCATCTATCCTTCATGCGGAGCGGCGAGACGTGCGCGCTTCACTCGCCGATTCGCAGCAGCTTTTCGCGCGAAGTTGCGCCGCGCAACAACTCGAGCTTTGAGGGCGCAACGCCGAGCGCCGATGCCACCAGCGCCAGAACCGCGAAGTTGGCCTTGCCGTCCTGGGGGTTGGCGCGAACTTTGGCCTGCAGGCGGCCATCGGCGATTTCCAGCGACTCGCTGCGCGCGCCTGGTGTTACCCGGACCGGCAACTTGCCATCGCTAGTCACCAACGCGCGGATTTCGGCGGCGGGCGGAAAAGCAATTCTCGCTCGCGCCATCACTCGCCTTGCCCGAGCGCCTCACGGTGATTGCGGCCTTTGCGGACATAATTTGCCACGCCGGCCTGATTCTCCGCGATCGCCTCGTCGTCAAGGTCACGCAGGTATTTTGCCGGGCTGCCAACCCAGAGCTGCCGGGGGCCGATTTCCTTGCCCGCCGTCAGCATTGCGCCGGCCGCCAACATTCCGTCCGAGGCAATCCGGCAGCCGTTCAAGACGGTCGCGCTCAAGCCAACGAAGGCGCGGTCTTCCAGCGTGCAGCCATGGACCATCGCCATGTGTCCGATCAGCACGTCCTCGCCGATGATGGTGGGGTATCCCTCCGGGTGGCGGGGTGACGGGCTGTCGCAATGGACCACCGTACCGTCCTGGATGTTCGTCCGCGCGCCGATGACAATGCGGTTGACGTCCGCGCGGATGACGCAGTTGTACCAGATGCTGACGTCCGGCCCGATCTCGACATCGCCGATGATCCGGCAGCCCGGCGCGATGAAGGAGCTGGAGTGAATGCGTGGACGATTGCCGCCGATCGATACAATTGTGACGTCGGTTCGCTCGAAATTCATAGGCCCCCCAGGAGCGCGTTCCATTTGATATAGGGCAGGATCGATGCGTAATTGTCGGTCCAGACCCGCTCTGCCGGCGGCAGCAACTCAACCCATGGCGCATCGGGCCGGGCTTGCGCAAGGGCTGCAAGCTTGGCCGGGTCCTTCGACAGCGCGACGAAACCCGACGGCGTCAGATATTCGCGGTCTTGCGGATTGTCGTTGCGCACCCTGGCATGAAGCCCGTGGCGCTTCGCTATGGCTGCGACCATGGGTTCGAGTTCGAGGAAGCGGTTGGAGATATGCACCACCAGCACGCCGTCGTCTCCGAGCACGCGCGAATAGACGCCGAAGGCTTCGTCGGTAATGAGATGCAACGGGATGGAATCCGAAGAAAATGCGTCCGCCACCAGCATGTCGAACGAGTCCGCAGGCATTTTCTCCAGTTCGAGACGTGCATCGCCCAGCTTCACCTCGGCATCAGGCGTGCAGTCCTGAAGAAAGGTGAAAGTTCCGTTGCGCGAATAGTCCAGCACCACCGGATCGATCTCGAAGAAGGTCCAGCGCTGGCCTGGCTTCGCAAAACAGGCGAGCGTGCCAGCGCCCAGCCCGAGTACACCGATCCGTGCCTTCGGGCCGTAGAGCTCAGCTGCCTGCGACAATGCAATCGCCGCGCCGGAACCATGGCCATAATAGGTCATCGGTTCCTTGCGCAGCTTGGGATCGGTCGATTGCTCGCCATGCAGCGTGGTGCCGTGGACCAGCATCCTCAATTTGCGGACCGGAGCTTCGAGGATGGTGTAGACCGCGAAATAGCTGCGGGTTCTCCTGTCTTCGAGCGTCGTTTCGATTGTCCTGATCCCGCCCTGCGCCAGCATGGTGACGACCAGCACGCCCGTGAACAGCGTCCGCCACGGCAGCAGCAGCAAGCCAATGCCGCACAGCACCACGGTCAGGAAATAGCGGTGAAGGCCCGGCTCCGCTTCCGAAGCCACAGCATAGAGCGGGAAGGCAAGGAAGACAGCCGCGGCCAGCAGGACTCCCGCCGTCAGCCGCGCGACTGGCGGATCGAGGCCCGGCATACGGTGCCATTTGAACAGCTCGGGCAGCGGCATCAGCAGGGCGGCCGCCAGCACCAGCAGGGGATGTTCCCACACCCAGTCGAACAGCGCCGGTGCGACGATCGCTGTGAAAGCGCCACCGATTGCACCGCCAGCCGACATCGCAAGGTAGAACTTGGTGAGCTCGCTGTGGTGCGGACGCAGGTCGTACATCCGGGAATGCAGGGAAACCGCGACGACGAACAGCAGCACCACGCTGCCCACGTCGGGGTGCAGGCACTCGACCGCCAGCGTGACGGCGTTGACCTCTTGGACGAACCGGGCCCCCAGAGGCTCGACCAGTGGGCTCGAGCCGCTTCCGGTGACGAAGAGCCGCACGTCGTACTGCTCGAGGCCGCCGAAGGCCTCCTCCACCTGCTCGAGCAGCTCGAGCATCTTCTCGG
>CAYPFE010000350.1:0-3862 GCA_964409895.1 uncultured Novosphingobium sp. | reverse complement strand
TGCCGTCTCCGAAGTCGTGGCGGTCAAGGGTTCCAGCCTCTTCGAAGAGCCGGACGGTGCGATAGACAGTCGCGATCGAAATTCCCGGATCAACCTTTGACGCGCGCTTGTGCAGCCTTTCCACGTCGGGGTGGTCCGCGCTTTCAGACAGGACCTTCGCAATCACCCGCCTTTGCTCGGTAATGCGCAGACCCCGTTCAGCGCAGAGCGCCTCTATGTCGATTGGCTGGTTCACATCTGACCCATGAATGAAACGTCGCGCCAAGGCTTGTAGCCCGGCGCGGCATTCAAAACAACTGTCGGGCTTGGATTCAGGCAGCCTTGGGCTTGCTTCCGCGCTTGCCCGTGGGCTTGCGGCCAAGTCCGATTTTCTTGGCAAGCTCGCGCCGCTTCTCGGCGTAATTCGGGGCGACCATCGGATAGTCTGCAGGCAGACCCCAGCGCCTGCGGTAGTCTTCCGGCGTCATCTTGTAATGCGTCATCAGGTGCCGCTTGAGCATCTTGAGCTTCTTGCCGTCTTCGAGGCAGACGATGTAGTCCGGCTTGATCGCGGCGCGGATCGAAACAGCGGGTTCGGGACGGGCTTCTTCCACCACCGGGGTGGCGCCAAGCCCGGCGAGTGCGCCGTAAACGCTGGAGATCAGGTTCGGCAGGTCATCCACCGAGACGCTGTTGTTGCTGACATGGGCAGCGACAATGTCCGAGGCGAGGGTAATCAGTGTTTCGCTCATATCGTTCTGAAGATTTTCCATTATTTGACTTTCTTTGCGCCCAGTCTAACTTTGCAGTTGAAGAGGCTATATCAACCTCACGGCGCCTCATATCGTGATTCATATACATTTCAAGCAAAACCGATTCCCGCCTTGCAAGTTTCCGAGCGCAGGCGACTTCAATAGTAATTGGCTTTGTTCTTATAAGTCATGTAATAAATTCGAATGTAATTGCATCAATTAATTGACCGTCACTTTGCTTATAGTAATTTTTCCTTACCCCAATGGGCTGAAAGCCGAAATTCCGATATAGATTCTCGGCCGGGTTGTTACGCCGCATTTCAAGGAATATGCGTGAAGACCCTCTAATTCTTGCCGATTCCACTAGGCTTTCGATTAACCGCCGACCAATTCCTGCGCAACGTGAATCAGGTTGTACAGCTATCAGGAGGAGTTCTTCTTCGTCTATACCAACCCTTGAAAGAAAAAAACCGGATGCCGGTTCGCCATTGCCGGCCGCGTCGCCATTGCGATCGGCCAGGAAATAATGGCAGTTTCCCGCCAGCAAGGCGTCCTCGACCTGCCGTCGGTTCCAGGCTTCGCCATACAAGGGATCGAAAGCCGCCTCCATGACCGCCATGATCCGGTCGATATCTTCGGTTGGTGCAATCATTGTGATTCTGATGGCAAGCGGGCGTCGGGATCGCGGCCATATTGCGCGGACAGGTCTTGCAGAAGCGCGGTTTCCGGCAGGATATTGAGTTCTCGCGCATCAGGCCAGATTTCGAACGCTTGTCCGGTTCCGCGCAATTCGACCAGTTCTGCCGCCCTTGTTCCGGCTATGACGTCTTCAGTGGTGAGCGCTGCTGCCTGTTCGGGTCTGGCCGATCGAAGGAGCCTCGTCGAGCCACCAGCTTCGTCGAAGCCTTCGACGAACCATTCGCCGTGGCCGCCGGCCATCGCGACACCGACCGGACCGGCACCGGTCTTTTGGCGTGCCATGGCTGCGACCAGCGCAAGGGTGGGATAGCCGCGTGCATCCGCATTCCAGGCGAGGGCGAGCGCGCGTGCTGCAGCAAGTCCGACCCGGACACCGGTGAAGCTTCCCGGGCCAAGCGAAACCGCGATGCGGTCCGCCTTTCCCTTGCCGGGGAGGCTGGCGATGATCGGCACCAGCCGTTCGGCGTGCCCGCGTCCAAGCATGAGCATTTCCCCCGCCAGCAGACGTTCGCCTTCGAACAGGGCGACGGAGCAGGCCTCCGTTGCGCATTCGATTGCCAGTGTGCGCATCGCCTCGTGAAGGCGCCGTCAGGCGGCGCGCACTTCGGTCACTTCGGGCACGTAATGCTTGAGCAGCCCTTCGATGCCTTGCTTCAGCGTGGCGGTCGAGGAGGGGCAGCCCGAGCAGGCGCCCTGCATCGCGAGGTAGACGACGCCTTCGCGGAAACCACGATAGACGATGTCGCCGCCGTCGTTTGCAACCGCAGGCCGCACGCGCGTCTCGATGAGATCCTTGATCTGGGCGACGATATCCGAGTCTGCGGGATCGTCTCCGACATCCTCGTCTTCGGGCGGAACCGCGATGCCGCCTGCATCACCGCCGACGAACAGCGGGGCCTCGCTGACGAAATGATCCAGCAGGACTGACACGACCTGCGGCTTGAGTTGGGCCCAGTCCGTACCGGGCGCTGCCGTAACCGATAGAAAGTCCTGACCGAAGAATACGCCGGTGACATCGCCGATACCGAACAGTGTTTCGGCGAGTGGAGATGCCTCTGCGTCTTCGGGCGACGTGAATTCCCGTGTGCCGGCGCTCATCACCTGCCGACCGGGCAGGAATTTGAGCGTCGCGGGGTTCGGCGTGGTTTCGGTTTCGATATACATGGCGAAAGCGATGTAGGTACTGCGCGCCAAGCGTCAAGGAAAAGCGGCAGATCGGAGGCTTCAAGCTGCATTACAACTATCGCCATTCACTGGCCCTTAAGCAGTCTCGCCCTTATAAGCCCTCCATGAACCCGATTTCGCGCGCCGCCGCCTCGCTCGTTTTGCTGTTTTCGCTGCTGCTGGTGCCGGTGCAGCCGGTGCTGTCCAAGTCTGCGAATGGCGATGACGTCCCTTGGCTCTACGAGAACAGCGATGTTCCGCCCGATCGCGAGTGGAATTTCGGCGAGCTCAGCAACGGGTTGCGCTATGCGGTGCGCCGCAATGGAGTGCCGCCGGGGCAAGTCTCGATCCGCATCCGGGTCGATGCAGGGTCGCTTTACGAGCGCGACAACGAGCGCGGATACGCGCATTTGCTGGAGCACATGCTCTTCAGGGAATCCAAATATCTCGGCGATGGTGAGGCGATCCCGACATGGCAGCGTCTTGGCGCGACATTCGGCAGTGACACCAATGCCGAGACAACTCCGACGCACACCGTCTACAAGATCGACCTGCCCGACGCCACGCCGGCCACGCTCGACGAGAGCTTCAAACTGCTGTCAGGCATGGTCACGGCACCGGCATTGAGTGAAGCCAATCTACGTTCCGACGTGCCAATCGTGCTGGCCGAGATGCGCGAGAGGAACGGGCCAGCGAAGCGTGTCCAGGAAGAGATGATGCGCACCTTCTACGAAGGGCAGCCGCTCGCTGACCGCGTCGTCATAGGCACGGTCGATTCGCTCGAAGGCACAACTCCGGCTTCGATCCGCGCGTTCTACTCACGCTGGTACAG
The DNA here is from genome assembly GCA_964409895.1 of uncultured Novosphingobium sp. Taxonomy (GTDB): domain Bacteria; phylum Pseudomonadota; class Alphaproteobacteria; order Sphingomonadales; family Sphingomonadaceae; genus Novosphingobium. The sequence goes on along the minus strand of CAYPFE010000350.1, from coordinate 436 downwards.
GCCCGAAAACGTGGTCATCATAGTGGCTGGCGATGCCGATCCCGCGCTGCTCGAGGCGCTCGTCTCAAAATGGTTTTCCGGTTGGCGCGTACCGGGAAAGCCCGCCCCCGCACCCAGCTTCGGCGATCCACGTGCCCCCGCGAAGGCAAACCCCGGAAATCCGGTTGGCGCCACCAAGGTCATGGTTGAGCCTGACCTGCCGAGGTCGGTCTCCTACGCGGTGGTGCGGCCCTGGCGGCAGGTCAACGACACTATCGCCTACAATCAGGGACTGATGGCCGACCTGCTTGCGCGCGAGATCATCAATCGCCGACTCGAAGCGCGCGCGCGCGCAGGCGGCAGCTATCTCTCCGCGCTTGTGAATCAGGAAGACGTCAGCCGTTCGGTCGACGTGACATTTGTGTCGGTGACGCCGCTGGACGAAGATTGGCGAGGT
>CAYPFE010000349.1:0-3865 GCA_964409895.1 uncultured Novosphingobium sp. | reverse complement strand
GTCGTCACCGGCGCCGGTTCCGGCATCGGCATGGCGACTGTGAAGCTGTTCGCAGGCGTCGGCGCGAGTGTGGTGCTGGGCGATATCGATTTGGACGCGGCGCAGGGCGTGGCGGGAGAAATCGAGCAGGCAGGCGGCACCGCTCTCGCGGTCGCCTGCGACATTTCCGACGAGGCGCAGGTCAAGGCGATGTTCGGCGCCGCGCTCGACAGCTTCGGCCGGATCGACGTGCTCGCCTCGGTCGCGGCCTACCGCAAGAAGCATGACACGATGCGGATGACGCCCGAGGAGTGGGACCGGATGCAGGCCGTCACCTCGCGCGGCACCTTCCTGTGCATGCGCGAGGCGGTCCGGCTGATGCGCGAGTCCGGCCGGGGCGGTGCGATCGTCAACGTCTCCAGCGTCGCTTCGATCCGCCCGGTGGTGTTCAACAGCGTCGACTACGATGCCGCCAAGGCCGGCGTGAACGCAATGACGCGCGCCTTTGCGGCGGAATTCGCCGGCGACGGCATCCGAGTTAACGCGATCATGCCGGGCGGCACCAATTCCGGCGGTGCGGGCCGGATGGGCGGGGAGCAGGTCAGGATATACGGCCCGATCACCCAGCCCGGCCGGGTGCTGATGAACCGCATTGCCGAGCCGATCGAACAGGCGCGCGCGATCCTGTTCCTGGCGAGCCCCGCCTCGAGCTACATTACCGGGCAGACGCTGGCGGTGGAAGGCGGAGCGCTGCTCAGCTGAGAGGGCCGCAGATGGATGACTTTCCCGTCCTTGAGGATTTCGAAGATCCCGCATTCGATCCCTTCGTTTCGGACGAGGCGGTTTACGGCGCGATCAAGGACACCTGGACGCCGCTCGCTGAACTGCGGCGCAAGGGCCCCGTCCACGAGATTGCCCACCGCCCGTTCATGGGGATGCCGGCGGATGCCTGGCTCGGCGAGAAGCCGCATGTGCTGGTGGTCGGCTTCGACGAGGCCTACGAGGTGCTCAACAGCCCGGACATCTACCATCAGGGCTATGCGCATAACCTTGGCGTGACCTTCGGGCACAGCCTCTCGGTGATGAACGGGGAGGAGCACACCAGGTACCGGCGCATTTTGCAGCGCGCCTTCCTGCCGCATGTCGTGGCGAAATGGGGCGAGACGCTGGTCGAACCGGTAATCGACGACCTGCTGGGCGAATTCGAGAAGCGGGGCGAAGCCGATCTCGTCGACGAGTTTACCCAGCACTATCCCTTCCGGATCATCTACCGCCAGCTCGGCCTGCCGGCGGAACAGAGCCCCGTGTTCCACAAGCTGGCGATCTCGCAAACCGCATACTGGGCCTATCCCGACGAGGCGAAGGAAGCGAGCCGCAAGCTCGGCGCCTTCTTCGAGGCGCTGGTCGAACAGCGCAAGCGCCGGCCCGGCAGCCCCGACGATCTCGTCACGCTGATGCTGAACGCCGATGTCGATGGCGAAGGCATGCCGGACGACGTCATTATCTCGTTCCTGCGCCAGCTGGTGAACGCGGCGGGGGACACGACCTTCCGCATGACCAGCTGCCTGCTTGCTGCCCTGCTCGAAAACCCCGATCAATACGAAGCGGTAAAGGCGGACCGTTCGCTGATCCTCCACGCCATCGAGGAAGGACTACGCTGGGAAGGCCCGGTGCTGGTGCAGGACCGCATCGCGATGCAGGACACCGAGCTGGCGGGCGTGAAGATCGCGGCGGGCACCTATGTCGAGGTTGCCGCAGGTGCGGCCAACCGCGACGAGGCCAAGTTTCCCGATCCCGACCTCTTCGACGTCCACCGCGCCAACAAGACCTCGCATCTGGGCTTTTCGCGGGGACCACATATCTGCATCGGTCAGCACCTCGCCCGCGTCGAGATGACGCGCGCCTTGAACGCAATCTTCGACCGGCTGCCGAACCTGCGGCTCGATCCGGACAAGCCCAGGCCGGTGATCCGTGGCGTGACGCTGCGGCGGCCGGACCATATCTTCGTCAGATTCGATCCGGCTAGCTGACCGGCAGGAGACATCCATGAACACAGGTTCGACCACCAACACGCCCATCGTCGAGCAGGCCATCGCCACAATGATCGGCGACGGACGCGAGATCGGCCTGCAGGTTTGCGCCTATCTCGACGGCAGGCTGGCGGTCGATTGCTGGGGCGGCGCGATGGATGCCGGGTCGGACCGCATGGTCGATGGCGACACGCTGTTCAACGTCTATTCGGTCACAAAGGCGGTCGCCGCCACCGCGCTGCACATCCAGGCTTCACGCGGGCTGATCGATTACGAGGCGCGGGTCGTCGATTACTGGCCCGAATATGCGGCGAACGGCAAGGAAGCGACGACCGTCCGCCACATCCTCACCCACCGCGCTGGCGTTCCGCAGATGCCCGAAGCGGTGACGCCGGAGCTGATGTGCGACTGGGAGTGGATGACGCGCGAGATCGCCAACCTCACCCCCATCGCGCCGCCCGGCGAAAAGGCGCTGTACCTGTCGATGACCTTCGGCTGGCTGGTGGGCGAACTCGTCCGCCGCACCGATCCGGCGCACAGACATATCGGCCAGTTCGTGCGCGAGGAAATCGCCTTGCCGCTGAACGCACCGGACCTGTGGGTCGGGCTTCCCGACAGCGCGCTGGAACGCGTCGCAGTGCTCACCAATGCCGCGCCCAACGATCCGGCCATGCTGCCTCCGCTTTACACCGCCTCGATGCCCGCAAACGTTGACCTGATTCCCGAGGTGTTCGAGCTTCCCGATGTGCGCCGTGCCCCGGTCGCTGCGGTCGGCGGGGTGTTTTCGGCGAGGAGCTGCGCGCGCTTCTGGGCGATGCTGGCGCAGGGCGGCGAGCTCGACGGGGTGTGCATCCTTCCCGAAGACCTTGTCTCCGGCTTCAGCACGCCGCGCGCCGATCCGGGCGAGCCGGATCCGGTGATGTTCGGCAGGCCATTGCCGCTCGGGATCGGCGGCTTTTGGCTGGGCACAGGCGAAAGTGCCGATGCCCCCGTCCGCTTCCCAAAAGCGATCCATCACCCCGGAGCCGGCAACTCGTTGGGCTTCGCGGACCCGACAAGCGGACTTGCCTTCGCCTTCACGCATAACCGCATGCAGGCGCCGCAGACCGACGCCGACAATACCGTGCTGATCCTCGCCAACGCCGTCCGCGAGCAGCTTGGCTTGAATTGATCAGATCTCGACCAGCTCGAAATCCGCCTTCTTCGCACCGCAGGCGGGGCACACCCAATCCTCAGGAATGTCCTCGAACACCGTGCCCGGCGCGATCCCGCCGTCAGGATCGCCTGCCGCCGAATCGTAGACGTTCCCGCACATCATGCACATCCAGACCCTGGTCATGAGGAGAAAAACCGCCTGCCGTACTGCTCATAGGCGATATGCGGCGTCATCGCGTGCTGGTGCTGGAAGACGTGGATGTCGCGCAGAAGGCGCTGCAAGGCGCCGGTGCGGTGGATTTCGGTCGAGGGTGCAAGCGCCAGCAGCCGTTCGATAATCCCGCGTGCCAGCTCGATGCAGCGCACCGAACCGGACGAGAGCAACGCGGCTTCCTCGGCGGTGCGCTCCGGCCCACCGGTGAAGGGCGAAAGCACCCACTGCTGGTAGCATTCGATGAGCTTGATGTCGGCAGCCGACATGGCAATGGCGGTCTGCACGGCGGGCGCATCGCCCATGCGCTCGTATCCGAGATGGTTGATGCCGCGCGTCTTCGTCAGTTCCACGAATGCGTCCAGCGCGTGGCGCGCCATGCCGAGTGGCAAAGCGCAGCTGGTCGCCGCCGAGAGGTCCGCACGGAACACGCCCATGAAATTCGCCGGCACCGGCGCGACACGGTGGGCGGGAACGAAGATTTCGCCGC
>CAYPFE010000348.1:0-3884 GCA_964409895.1 uncultured Novosphingobium sp. | reverse complement strand
GTCGGTCAGCTGCTGCGCGCCGAAGGCTGGCGTGTGAACCACAAGAAGGTCGAGCCGCCTGCGCTTCTTGTGCCGCTGCGGCAGGGAGTGTCAGTAATTTTGTGCGCGGGGTCGGTTTTCATCATCAGAGGGTGAACCTGTCGCCGAAGATGATGGCGAACTGGGTCTTGGCCTCTGTCCACTCGCGCGGCGGCCGTTTCCATTGCTCGGCCGCATGATTGAGCACGAGGTATAGCAGCTTCATTGCCGCCTCGTCACCGGGGAAGTGGCCACGGGTGCGGAACGGCGGGTCTTGGACGGGATTGCGGGATGGCCACCGTTGAGCCGCTGAGCACAATATCCGTCCAACCTACTCCCCGAACAACGCTTTCAGCCCCTCACGCCTCGGCTTGAGTGTGGCCGTGCGCGGGATTTCGGAGACAATCGCCCAGCGCGCCGGGAGCTTGTAAGAGGGCAGGCGCTCCCTGAGGAACGCCAGCAGCTCATCCTCGTCCGGCATCTCGCAAGGATCGCGCGGTTCGACCACGGCGGCGGGAAGATGGCCCGAGCGCGCATCGGCGATGCCGACCAGTGCCGCATCGCCCACCTTGGGGTGCAGCCGCAGCACTTCCGCGACTTCCTCTGGCACGATCTTGAAGCCGCCACGGTTGATCGCGTCGTCGGCCCTGCCCTCCAGGAACAGGAAACCGTCCTCGTCGAGCCAGGCGACGTCGTTGGTGCGCACCCAGCCGTCGCCGATGCGTGGCACCAGCGCCTCGACCAGACCGCGCTCGCCCTGCGGCAGCTCTTCGCCACTTTCGGGCGAGACGATGCGGATCGAAATGCCCGGCAAGGCGCGGCCGACACTGCCTGCCTTCTCACGCGTCAGGTGCAGGTCCTCGGGCACCCAGCTGGATATGATGCCTGCGAATTCGGTAGCGCCATAGGCTTCGGCGACGGAGATGCCGTATTCGTCCATCATCCGGTCCCGGACATTGGGATCGAGCGGCGCGGTGCCGGAAAAGTAAAGCTTGACGCTTTCAAACACCTCCCTGGGAGGGTCCAGCTGGAGCATGCGGGCGAGCCCCGAGGGTGGAAGCGAGAGGAACGGCGGCGCGTATTTGCGGATCAACTCCAGCATGCCGTGCGCATCGAAGCGCTCCTGGATCGCGATGCTTTGGCCCAGCGCCATCGCCGGCAGCAACGCATTGACGCCGCCGAGCGAAACCACCGGCCAGGGAATGATCTGCGTCACCCCGCTCGCGGGACCGGACAGCTCGAACTGGAAAATCGTCCGCTCGATCATCTCGTCGACCGCCTCCCGGTCGAGCGGGATACGCTTGGGCTTACCGGTGGTGCCGCTGCTCAGCAGTTCGAGAACCAGGCCTGCCTGCTCGCCGGCCAGCGACTGCGGACCGGGACGATCATGGCGCGTCACGCGCTCGAATGCCGGTCCGCCATCCCCTGCGACGGCGAAACCGACTGTCCCCGAAGCATCGGCGGCCGCGATCACCTCGTGCGTCCAGTCGCGCTGCTCGGCCAGCAGCACCGGCCAGCGGTTTTCCGCTATGTCGGCGGCCAGCGAGGCAGGCGACTGGAAGGCGTAGACCATCGAGGTGCAGCGGTTGGCGAGGAAAATTCCGGTTGCCGCCGCGAAATGCGCCGGCAGGTTGCGCCCGGCAAGGCCGATCCGCGCCGCATCGGGCACGCCGGAGGCATCCAGCAGCTCGCCGAGAGCACTCACAACCGATGCGAAGTGCTCCCAGCTGCAGGTCTCGCCATCGTGATCGACGGCCATGCCGTCGGGACTGGCATTGATCGCATCCCTGATCCGCTGTTCGAAGCGCGAGCGATCCATGTCCTTTCGCCTCAGGATAGCGCGGTCATATGATTGGTCTTGATCTTCCACTCACCGTCCACGCGGACCAGGTGGGTGTGCACATCGACCTGGACTCCGATCATGCTCGGCTGGCCCGGCGGGGTGATGATACCGACCATGTAATATCGCGCGTGCGCCTCGTCGTTCGTCTCGCCATATTCAGCGCTCAAGCTCATCATGTTGTGGCGCATCCGGCCGCCGCCATTGCCGACGTTCATCTTCACCACACCCTTCAGTCCCTCGCGGCCGCGAAACTGCTCGTCCGCTTCCGGCCCCAGCCCCTGGAAAGCGCCGTCCTCCGTGAACAGATCAACCCAGCCCTCTTCGTCGCCTGCGTCGACCAGGTATTGATAGCGCCCCATGAGGTTGGAAATCCTGGCGAAATCATCGGGGCTTACAGGGTTGAATGCCATGTCGGCCTGCTCCTCTCGCATCTTTGCAATTGGCAAGGGATTGGCATTTCCCCATGGAATGCGCAAGCTGGTGAGTGGTTGTTACTGGCGTGGCGCGAAGCCCGGTGGCATGGTCGCGCCGCATTGACGGGAGAGGACATGGAATTCGGCGAAAGCGAGGAACTGGAAGCGTTGAAGGACCTCGTCGCGCGCTTCCTCGAGCGCGAGGTAACGCCGGAGATTGCCGCGCAATGGGACCGTGACGACCTCGTCCCCCGCGCCATGCTCAAGCGCATGGCAGACATCGGCCTGTGCACGCTGACGGTGCCCGCGCAATACGGCGGCATGGGCCGCGAAGTCGTCTCTCTGATCACCGTGATCGAGCTGATCGCCCGGCGCAGCACCGGCCTTGCCGGCATGTTGATCATGAACACCTGCTACGGCAGCCTCAACATCACCGAATCCGGCAGCGACAGGCAGAAGGCGGAAATGTTGCCGCTGCTCTGCTCTGGCGATCTTCTCCTCGCCTATGGCCTTTCCGAGCCCAACGTCGGCGCGGACATCGCCAGCGTCGAAACTCGCGCGGAAATGCTCGGTGACAAGATCGTCATCAATGGAGCCAAGCGCTGGTGTTCTGGCGCGTCCTTTTCCGATTACATATTCCTGCTGGTGCGCTCAGGCGAGCCAGATGCGCGCTACAAGAACCTCTCGGTGCTGCTGGTTCCGCCGGACCTCCCCGGCATCACCATCGAGCAGATCGAAACGATTGGCGCACACGGCATCCCGACCAACGACGTCATCTTCGAGGATGTCGAGGTGCCGGTCGAGAACATTCTCGGTGGTCCAGAGATGTGGAACCGGGGCTGGGAACAGATGGCGGGCCCGGGACTGGAGGTCGAAAAGCTCGAGACCCCCGCCCTCGCGCTGGGCGTCGCGGAAGCCGCTGTTGAAGAAGCCTGGCAATATGCGCAGGACCGCAAGCAGTTCGGCAAGCCGATCTGCACCCAGCAATCCATCCGTCACATGCTCTCTGAAGTCCAGACCAAGTTGCAGGCCTGCCGACTGATGCTGAAGAACGCGGCGTGGAAGGTGCAGCAGGGACTGCCCAGCGCAGTCGACACCTCGATGGCCAAGCTGTTCATTTCCGACAATGCGGTGGAGATCGTACTGACCTGCCAGCGGATCATGGGCGCCTATGGCTATGCCCACGGCTTTGCGATGGAACGTTATGTCCGCGACGTGCTGGTGATGCCGATCTGGGGCGGCTCCTCGGCGATCCAGAAGAACAACATCGCCAATTTCCTCAAACTCCCGAAAGGTTAGGCTAGACGGCATGGGATTTGAATTCTCCGCCAAGTCGCAGGGATACCGCGAAGCGCTCACCGCCTTCATGGAAGAGCACGTCTATCCCAACGAGCGGCTCTATTTCGAGCAGGTCGAAGCTGCGGACGATATCTGGGCGAGCCCGCCGATCCTCGAAGAGCTCAAGGCCAAGGCCAGGACGCAAGGGTTGTGGAACCTGTTCCTGCCCAACTCCGAATGCGGCGCCGGGCTTTCCAATCTCGACTATGCGCCGCTCGCCGAAATCATGGGTCGGGTTCACTGGGCGTCGGAAGTGTTCAACTGTTCCGCCC
>CAYPFE010000347.1:0-3917 GCA_964409895.1 uncultured Novosphingobium sp. | reverse complement strand
GGCGACGTTGGCGGCGACCCAGCTATCGCTTGCAACGGAGGATCCCATGGCCGCCGCGACCGCCCTCTGTGCCACATCGCGTTGTGCCGCAAACTCCATGTGACCGTTTCTTGCCTGCCCGAGCAGCTCTTGCACCCGGTCCTCGAGACCAGCAGTTGGAGGCGGAGCTGCGGGCAGGTTCGAAGCCGGGTTTTCTGATGCAACTTGCCGCTCGATATCCCGCAGCGCCAGTGAGGGATAGCTTCCCGGCGCCGCGCAAGCCTCAAGACAAAGTGGCAAGGTCAGAAGCAGGAGTGCGGTGTGACGATTCATAGACGATGCCATAGCATGGTAGCGCAATATCGCGAGATACTAATGCCGTCCCGATCGATGGTTGACAGGGGTGGGGGCTTCGACTAACCGCACCTCTCTTTCCGGCCCCCGCACTGTGCGGGGCGTCCGGCATGCTGTCCGTAAGGCCCGGAACGACGGGAATCTGCGGTTGGCATGGCAGATTGGTTCGAGTTGGATAGACATCATGTTCGCAGTAGTGCGCACGGGCGGCAAGCAATACCGGGTTGCCGCCGGAGACAAGATCGCGGTCGAGAAACTGGCTGGTGAAACTGGCGATACGATCACGCTGGACGACGTCCTGCTGGCCGGAGACAACGGCGAAGTCGCCGATGCCTCGAAGGTAGCGGTTTCGGCCGAGATCATCGCGCAGGCCAAGGGCGAAAAGGTTGTCGTTTTCAAGAAAAAGCGCCGCCACAATTATCGCCGCAAGCAGGGCCATCGCCAGCAGATGACGCTGCTGCGGATCGTCTCGGTCGGAGATGCCCCCAAGGCAGCGCCTAAGAAGGCGGCCGAGGCGAAGCCCGCCAAGGGCGAAGCGGAGGCGGACGAAGCCGCAAAGGCATCGCCCAAGAAAGCGGCGGCCAAGAAAGCCGCACCGAAGAAGGCCGCTGCCAAGAAGCCTGCGGCCAAGAAAGCGGAGTAATTCGAGATGGCACATAAGAAAGCCGGCGGCTCATCGCGCAATGGCCGCGATTCGCAAAGCAAGCGCCTGGGCGTGAAGAAGTTCGGCGGCGAAGCCGTGATTGGTGGCAACATCATCATCCGCCAGCGTGGCACCCGCGTCTATCCGGGCGTGAATGTCGGCCTGGGCCGCGACCATACGCTGTTCGCGCTGACCGAAGGCCGCGTCCGATTCCACAAGGGCAAGCTCGGTCGCAAATTCGTCTCGGTGGACGCAGCGGCAGATGCAGCCGAATAGACGGATGGTCGATGACGGGCCGTCCTGACGGGATGGCCCCGCCGGTTCCATGAGAAACCGGTACAGCAAGGGAGAGGGGCCAGGCCCGTCTCCCTTTTTTCATGTCTCCCTTGATCACGCGCCATTCGCCTTGTGCGCATGGCTGTAACGCCAGTGTCACTTCGCGGTTCTACCGGGGCTGCGCGGGGCGGATGAAGGGAGAGGACAGATGTTCATTCGCAGCGAAAGGCTGTTCCTGCGACCGGTCTGGCCGGAAGACTGGGAAGAGTTGTATCCCCTCATCGCCGATGAAGCCATCGTGCAAAACCTGGCGAGTGCGCCCTGGCCCTATACCGAGCAGGACGCCCGGGAATTCTGCAAGCGCGGGCAGGACCCGAGGTTGCCAGGCTTCGCGGTGACGCTGCCGGGAGCGGACGGCTCGCGGATCGTCGGCCAATGCGGGCTCGGCGATCATGACGGGCAGGTCGAACTCGGTTACTGGATCGCCCGCGAGCACTGGGGCAAGGGTTATGCCAGCGAGGCGGCACGCGCTGTGCTGTGCGTCGCGAAGGCGCTTGGATACTCGCGCATCCACGCCGGCCACTTTGCCGACAACCCGGCGTCGGGCAGAGTCTTGCGCAAGGCCGGGTTCCTTCCCACTGGCAGGAATCGCCGGCGTTTCAGCCTGGCGCGGGGCTGCGAGGTTGCGTCGGTCGAATATGTCGCCGATCTCGACCGCCTGTGCGGCGGAGACAAAGATGGGGGCGGTAACGGCTCGTTCGATCGCATGGCGGCCTGAGGCGCAGATTCTGCACGCAAATTTCCTGATATGTGCAGGTGAAGGCTTTTGTGCTAACCCTATCTGCAGGGAGGCAGAGGAAGGAGTATCTAGCGGAAGGACCGTCACATGTTCATTCGTACCGAAAGATTGTTCTTGCGGCCTACCTGGCCGGACGATCTCGACGAATTCGTCGCGCTACTCAACCAGCAGGAAGTCGCGCGCAATATCGGCACGAAGGCCCTTCCCGATACGGCCGAGCGCGCGATGGACGTTATTGCCGCGCCGCGCGATCCCCTACTTCCCCATTTCTTCATCAATCTGGTGAGCGATGACGGCACGAGGCTGATCGGCAGCATCGGCCTCGGACGCGATGGCGACGACGTCGAACTGGGCTATTGGATAGGCCGGGCCTATTGGGGCCATGGCTATGCCAGCGAAGCCGTGGAGGCAGTGTTGAACAACGCTTGGATGCTGGGCCATAAACGCATCGTCGCGCGCCATGTTGCGGACAGCGAGGCTACCGCGCATGTGCTGACCAAAACCGGGTTCCGTTCGACCGGTGAAACCAGCAGGCGTTTCAGCGAGGTGAGGGGCGGCAAGGTCGAGGTGATGACCTTTGTCGCCGAGCGCGCCGCGATGCCGGACCTGTCCGATACCGCACCGCTTGCTAAGGAAAATCGGAACCTGCTCGCCTAACAGCTGGTCAGCTGGCGGTTTCGCTGTTGAGGCCTAGCCATGGCGGACAGTTTCCGGCCGATATGTCCTCGACCCTCAGATGATCGACCGCATGTCCCAGCGCCGGGTAGGCTATGCGCTGGCGCGTTTCGTCAGATTGTTCGATGGGAACGACGAACAGCCGCCGGTTGACCTTCTGCCGCCAGTTCATCCGGGCGGTGTTTTCCTGTCCGATATAGCAACCCTTGGTGAAGCTGACGCCTTTGAGCTCGGCGGCGTTGCACTCGAGCCAGAGCGTCTGGTCGCTGCCGAGTTCGGCCTGGCCTTCGGTCACACCCAGCGTCAGGCGGTGCGACAGCCATGCCTGGTCCGCACTTTCGTCGTCCGGGCTGGTGGGTGCCAGCCACCGTGCGCCGAGAGCGGCAAGGCGGGGGTCCGCGCTTTGGCTTTCGTCGCGTTCCGGTCTCCAGTTCACGGCGAGGCCGTCGTCCCGCGCGATGTCGATGGCGCGGCGCAGCCGGTAGAGCGCCAGCCGTTTGGCCAGCGCATCGGCGGCATCTGCCTCGCAATCGAGCAGCATGTCGTCTCCGTCGCGCCACACGATAAAGTCGAACAGCGCCTTGCCCTGTGGAGTGAGCAGCGCGGTCCAGACCGGCAGATCGCCGGTCACGTCATTTGTGACGAGCCCGTGGAGGAACTCGGCCACGTCCTCGCCCGGCTGGCGGGGGCTGAGACGCACAACGGCGCGCGAAAATAGGCGGGTGGCAGTCATGCCGACAAGGTGGGGGCAAACCGGGCGATTGGCAATGTCCGCAAAGCATCCGATAAGCGGTCCCTCGGACCACAATGAGGAATCACATGCCCGAACGTCATCAAGCCAATCCCCGTGTCATCCCCCTGATCACTGAACGCTGGTCGCCGCGCAGCTTCGACGCGAGCGAAATTTCCCAGTCAGACCTCGATGTAATTCTCGAAGCCGCCGGCTGGGCGCCGTCTGCCTTCAACATCCAGCCCTGGACGTTTCTTTATGCCCGGCGTGGGGACGCGAACTGGGATCGCTTCATGTCGCTGCTGGTCGATTTCAATCAGTCATGGGCGAAGCACGCTTCGTTACTGGTGTTTATCGTCTCGAACCGGATGCAGGGCCAGGGCGAAAAGCGGTCGGAAAACTACAGCCACGGCTTCGACGCCGGTGCCGCAACCGACGCCGCGCTCGCCGATGCGGAAGCT
>CAYPFE010000346.1:0-3918 GCA_964409895.1 uncultured Novosphingobium sp. | reverse complement strand
CACGCATCAGGGGCGAATAGCGCCTCAATGTGCCTCTCTCGAGCACCAGAGAGGGACCAAAACCGCGCGGGAGGCCGGTCCAGTCTTGGGTGCTTTGCCATTCCATATCGACTAAAGGTGGTGCTGCTGTTTCGGGTGCCGGCGAATGTTAACCCAACGGGCTGTCCGGACTGACGGTGGTTTGGTGCTTGCGCTATCCCTCGATCAGAAGGTTAGCCCCACTGTAACGCTTCCGGCGACGGATGTTTCATGCTTGCCCGCCAATGCACGCGCTTCGCCCGAGACTGTCCATCCACCGCCGAGCGTGTGGTGGCCGGATATGGTGAACAGACCCGCCCCGCCGTCGGTGCGCGGTGAGCTTACCGGGAAACTGGCATCGGGTGCGCCCTGCAGGACCAGCGGCACCCAGGCGCTGTTGCGGGGACCGTCGACATATTGAGCGCTGACGTCGATACTTCCCTTATCCGATTGCAGATGCGCGGCCAGCCCGCCGCCGTATCGCGTAAGCTTGTCCTTGCCGCCATCCGACGTGAGATTGAGCGCATTGGCGCCGGTTTCGCTGATCCGGCCCAGCTTGGCCGAAGCATGGTGGATCGACGCAACCGGACCTATCGACCAGTCCTTGCCAACCGCCACGCCGTAACGGACCTCGCCTGACAGGGAGACGGTGCGTATGCCAGCATCGGACCAGGCCATGCGGTTGAGCGTGTTAACGACGATACCCCGGCTCACGCTGGCCTCGATCTTGGTATAGTCGATCGCCCCGCTGACGGTCAGACCAGGTCCGCCGCTGCCGACGCGGCCATAGGCCCCGAGATGCCAGCCATCATATTTCGCGCGGGAGAGCCGATCGTCGACCTGTGTCTGGCCGTCAACGTAGCCGCCGCTGGCGCCAAGCGCCCAGCGGTTGTCCTGGCCGCGGTAATCGACGCCGAAATCGAAACCGAATTCGTGTGCGTCGACCTTGGCGGCATTGCCGTCGCCGTCCAGCGATCCGGTGCGGCCGGATACACCACCCCAGACGCCAAGGCCTTCGGTGTGGACCTCATGGCTTCGCGCGATCAGCCGCCGGGCGCGTGCGATACCATCGGTTCCGGCCTGGGAGAGCAATGACGCGTAAATCTCGCCGGACGTCGTATCGAAGGCGGTCTGCGCCTGTGGCACCGTCGAGAACAACACGTTCATATAAACCTTGTTCGCGTCCGGATCGTCCCGGTCGAGCGATTCAAGCCGCATTGCCGCCGCCACTTGGTTCTCGGTCACCGCAGCCGTTGGAAACAACGGCGGTGGGGTCGGTGTGGGCGTGGGAGTTGGAGTCGGTGTTGGCGTAGGCGTGGGGGTTGGCCTTGGCCGGCGTTTTCGATTTGGAGGATTTGGGTCTCATCTTCGTTCCTTACGTCACTGCGACGAGACCCAAATCCTCCTTAAATCACAACCTCAAATCTGTGCCATGGGTGCTGACGGGGAACAATGATAGGTAAGCACCTTCGCAAGCGTGCCGCGGTTCTGCGGTTCGAGAAGCGATTCCACGGTTCCTGCGGGAAGCTTGGCAAAAGCGGTGTTCGTGGGCGCAAAGACAGTGAAGGGCCCCTCGCCCGAGAGCGTATCGGCAAGGCCGGCGGCCTTGACGGCTGCAACGAGTGTCGAGTGATCTTCCGAAGCGGCGGCGGCCTCGACAATGGAGCTGGAGTGTTGCTGAGCGTCCGCGTGATGAGGTGCATGTCCGCCCGCAATGGCCGGGACGGCGGTGAAGGTCGTCGTCGAAAGCACGCCGGGAGCGGCGAGGGCGACAAGCTTAGGTAGTCTTTGGATCGGGTGAATTTCCTTGGTGCAAGTTTCAATTGGATACACCGGTATTTACGTATTCTGAGTCGGACTGGATCATCCGGTCAGCAGAATTCGCGCGGATCGCACGATCGACAACCATCAATGGCTTGCATAGCGCATGGCCAGATAGCCGGCGCAGGCCGCGAGACTGGTCAGCACGGTGCCCCAGGCCATGTCGACCAGTGTTAGCCGGACCGGCCAGTCCTTCATCGTCGCATGATTGGTAAGGTCATAGGTGCCGTAGGCGAACAGGCCGACAAACGCGCCGAGCAGGGCGGCCTTCGCCAGGGTTCCCTTCTCCACTGCCGGCAGAACGGCGAGCACCAGTATGCCGGTTACGTAGAGCAGGTAGAAGACCGCAGCGGCCGCGAAATTTGGCCTGTCGGCAAGCATCTCGCCGATCGCAGGCCTGTAGAAGCGCTGCGCCATCTGGCTCAACCAGATCGAATCGAGAACGAGGAAGGCGAAAGCGCTGGCAAGCCAGCCGTAGACGTAGGTCATCGTTAGCCTTTCAAATGCCCGTCACGACAATCATCGCCGCTGCGCCACAAGGGAAGGGAAAAAGACATTCACGCGCCTCTGATAGTCGCGGAAGGCATCGCCCTTGCGCTCCAGCATGGATGCTTCGAGCATCGGTACGCCGGTACCATGGCGCAGCACCAGATACATCACCAGCGGGGCAAGCAGGGTCAGCCAGCTCAGTGCATCCCCGGGCGTGAGCGCGATCACTGGCAAGGCCATCCAGGTCAGCCATTCGAAGAAATAATTGGGATGGCGCGAGTGACCCCACAGGCCGCGATCCATCACCGCCGGCCGGTCCGGGTTCTGCTTGAAACGCCGCATCTGCTCGTCGGCGATGGCTTCGCCGGCGATGGCGATGCCAAGTAGCAACAGACCGGCAGCGTCGCGCCAGCCCAAGGGGCCGGGTACATGGGCCGCTGCATAGACCGAGAGCGCGAGGAGCGCGGACACCGGCGGCTGCAGCATCACGAAGCGCAGCACTCGCGCCTGGAACCCGTCACCCCACTGCTTGCGCAATGCGACATAGCGCAGGTCTTCGTCCGAGCTGGCGACGCGCATGGCGATATGGGTGCCGAGCCTCAGGGACCACAGCGCGACCAGCATTGCGACCAGCACCTGCCGGGCCGGATCGGCGCCGGAAAGCGGCGCCAGCGCCGCCGCACCGCAAGCAGCCCCGGTTCCATAGGTCCAGAAGACGTCAATCCAGCCGGCGTTGCCGGACCTGCGCTGAAACCACCACGCCGCCGCCATCACGGCCACCATCGCTGCCAGCACGATTATCGCCGTGAGGAAGGCCGCAAGCACCAGCCCGCTCACACATTGGCGACGGCAAAGGCGATCCGCCCCACAAGGTTCTTCGCGACCAGCCGGCCTTCGGTTGCAAACAGGCACAGGCAGGCTTCATGGCCGTGGACGCTCGGCCGGTGAATATGATCGGGGCCCAGCTCGACAAAATCGCCGGCCCGGTAGACGACGCCGTCATCTTCCAGTGCGCCTTCAAGGATCTGGGTGAATTCGGCACCGTCATGGGAGTGCCTGGCTGTCTTGGCGCCGGGTGCGACCCGCAAAAGGTACACGCGGTCATCGCGCTGGTGCGGGGTTTCCACCTTCGCGGTCCAGACACCCGGCGCGACCCAGCGTCGCCTTGCACCGGACAGACGTTGGACGAGCCCTCCGGGGGGATGGGAGGGGGAGGAGGAAGGCTCCTCCAGCCGGGCAAGCGTTGCCGCCAGGGCGTGTTCGCCCAGGGCGACGGGGTCGATTTCGTCGATCAGATGACCGCCCAGTCGTTCGAGCCGGGCGACTTCGGCGCGGCACACCGCGCAAGTTTGCAGATGGGCCGCTATCACTACTTCGAACCCTGCCCGCATCGTGCCGGCGGCATAGGATGCGAGGGTCTCGGGAAACGGGTGGTGCCGGGGTGCGGGCGTTGCGCACGAGCTGCGCGGGTCTGTCATTTGAATTCCTCCATGCGGGAACGCAGCTTGCCAAAGGCGATCCGGAGGCGCGACTTGACCGTGCCGAGCGGCAGGCCGAGCGCTTCTGCAATCGCCGAATGAGGTTCATCTT
>CAYPFE010000345.1:0-3925 GCA_964409895.1 uncultured Novosphingobium sp. | reverse complement strand
GTTTCCGACGAACAGGCGGTCGAGAAGGCCGTCGCAGACGCCGAAAGCGCGCTTGGCGGGCTGGACGGCGTGGTCAACGCCGCCGGCATCTTTCCGCGCGGCTCGATTGAGGACACGCCGACCGAGGTGTGGCGCAAGGTCATAGACGTCAACCTGCTCGGCACCATGTTCGTGTGCCGCGCCGCCATTCCCGCGCTGCGCCGGGCTGGCAAGGCGACGATCGTCAATATCGCCTCGATCGGCGGCTTGCGTCCTGCTCCCCATGTCGCGGCCTACGACGTTTCCAAGGCCGGCGTCGTCATGCTGTCCAAGTGCCTGGCTGTGGAACTCGGGTCCACCATCCGCGTCAATACCGTCTGCCCCGGCATTATCGGCACGCCGATGACGCAGGACCTGCTGAGCGACAAGCCGACGATGGACCGGCTGGTTCACGGCAATGCCCTGGGCCGGTTAGGCGAGCCCGACGACATCGCCGGCGCGCTGCTCTACCTAACCAGCCACGAATCCTCCTTCACCAATGGCGCGACGCTGGTGGTGGATGGCGGCTACACCTGGCTCTAGCCCTTCAACAGATCCCAGACCCGGCCTGCAACCGCCCTGCCCTGCTCACGCCCGGCCTTTGCCGCCGGCTCACGCGTCGCCGGATCGAGCGCTCCTGGTCCCATCGCCGCCAGCGAAGCCGCATCAGCGACGATCACGTCGACTCTTGCTCCCGCCTCTTCAAGCTTCGTCACATCCTTCGCCAGCGCGGGATTGAGGCCGGGAGAGCCATCCATCGCCATGCCCATCGGCGAAAGGATCAGCACCGCCTCATATCCCTCGGCGAGATGCGCGTTCTCCGCAGTGCGCCAGACGCCGCCATCGACATAATGCCCGGTGCCGATCGGTACCGGTGGCCACACGCCCGGCACCGCGCAGCTTGCCGCCACTGCATCGGTGAGCGAAACGCCGGAGCCTGCATCGAATGCGACAAGATCGAGCGTACCGGTGTCGACCGCAGTCAGGAGCAGGCGCTTTTCCGGCCAGGCGTCGGCCTGCGGGGTCAGCCGGTCGGCGATCGCCGCCCTTCGTTCGCCAACGCTGACGGTATCTATCGCGAATGCGAGGTCGCAGATCGCACGGACCCGTTCCTGCGGCGACGCCCACTCGCGGCGCGTGAGTTCCATGATCGTCGCGAGGCAGTCCGGCGGCGGCGAGAGTTCGCGCGGCTGCTTGTCCGCGATGGTCTGGCGTTCGTAAAGCTCCTCGCTCGACTGTCCACCAAGCAGCTGCGTGGCGACGACCGAGCCCGCCGATGTGCCGACGAACAGCGAGGCGCTGCGCAAGTCCACACCCGCGTCCTCGAGACCCGCCGCGAGCCCCGTCATCCAGGCGATGCCCCACACGCCGCCTCCGCCACATACCAGCGCCCATCCCGGATTGTCCGCCATTGCCTTGCTCTCCTGCTTGGAATGCATCGCGCAATAGGGCTAGATGCCGCGCAACAGAAGGACAAACCCCGGGGGTAGGAGCATTGCCATGCCGATCCGCAAATGCCTGACAGCGGCGTTCGCCGCCACCTGCGCGATGGCCACTCCGGCACTCGCCGGCTCACCCTGGCTCGAAGTCCGGTAGGAGCGGTTCGACGTATGGAGCGCCGCGAACCCCGACATCCCGGACAGGATTGCCGATCTCAAGGCCCGCACTACCGAACAGATATCTGCCTACCGCGAGCGCAAGGCCGAGGATGACCGGAAATGGCGAGAGCACATGCGCGACCATTGGGAAGCACTGGTAGACTTCCAGAAGGACCGGGTCGCCTCGCTTGTCGAACAGGCCGACACCGCCGCGAAGGAAGACAATTGCGGCGATGCCGTCAATTTCTACGGCCAGGCGCTGTCCATCGACCGGGCGAGCGTCGCGGCCAGCACCGGTATGGGCAAGTGCCTCAAGTCCGAGGGCAAGCTCGAGCGCGCGGCGACCTACCTGACGCGCGCCATCGACAGCCCGGCAGACGACGAAACCTCGCGGCTGGCAAAGCTGGGGGCGATGATGGCGCTGCAAACACTTCCGCCTCCGCCCGATACGCGCGTCAGTGACCCTCCCGCCATATTTCGCATCGATGGTGCTCCGAAAGAGGTCTGGGACGCAGCGGAAGCGCCGGTGATGGTGGTCATCCCCGCCGGCGACTACACGATGGGGGCACCGGAAACGGAGCAGTACTTCCAGAAGTCCGAGGCCCAGCATCGCGTTTCGATCGGCTACCCGCTGGCGGTGAGCAAATATAACGTCACCCGTGCCGAATTCGCGGCTTTCGCCGCCGACACCGGCTATGACGAGAAAGGCTGCGACATCTGGGTGGACGGCACCTTCAAGTTCGATCCGAACGCCAATTGGCAAAATCCCGGCTTCGAGCAGGAAGACGACGATGCGGTCCCCTGCATCACCTGGCACGATGCAAAGGCCTATGCCGAGTGGCTGAGCACCAGGACCGGTCACCGCTATCGCCTGCCTACGGAAGCCGAGTGGGAATATGCGGTGCGCGGAGGGACGACGACCATGTACTACTGGGGCACGCAAATCGGAGATGGCAACGCCAATTGCGACGGCTGCTACAAGGGCGAACACGAGATGAAGCCGACGGCGGGAGGCAAGTTCCCGCCCAATCCCTTCGGGCTCTACGACATGGTCGGCAATGTCTGGAAATGGCTCGAGGATTGCTGGAACCCGAGTTACGACGGCGCGCCCACCGATGGTTCCGCGTGGCTGTCGGGCAATTGCTCGCTCAGGGGGCGGCGTACCGGTTCGTGGTTCAATCTGGAGAAGGCGAGGCCCGACGATCCGCGTGCGCCGGGCAGGCTGCGTTCGGCCGGACGGTTCGGTAGCATGCCGGGCCTGCGGATTTCCAGCTTCGGGTTCCGGGTGGTGCGGGAGCTTTAGCGTCCTGCCCGCCGGAAGGTTAGCGTCACCCCCTGGTGGTTGAGCGGGGTGATTTCCAGCGTCTCGTCGGTCGGCATGGAATACCGGCGCGGAACGTCCGCGGGACCTTCGTGGGTGTTGTAGAGACGGTGGTGGGTCACCGTCGACGCTGCTTCATCGACACTGTAGGGCCCGAAATAGGCGTGGTGGTCGACCTTGCCGTCGTCGCGCTCTCCGGGTGAAATAATCTGGGCCGACATCCAGCCGTCAGCGGAATAGGTGATGAGCCCGTCCGGCTTCTGCCCGCCGGAGGACGCTGCCGAACGACCACCGGTCTCGAGTCCGACCAGCCGCCAAGCACCTACCAGACGCTGCGCATCGCTCACGACTGCTCACTCCCTTCGATCCCCAGCGCTCGCTCGTAATTGCGGTGGAAGTTCCTGATCTTGCCCTCCTGATAGGCCGAATACCAGACATGCGGCGGCTGCTTGGCTTTCAGCCCCTTCTGGATCGACGGCAGATTGCCCACGTCCTGGTCCATGATCTTGGAGAGCGAAAGCAGTTCGGGCGCCGAGGTCCAGGCATCGTCGAAGCCGAGCTTGCGGACTTTCGCGGGCGCCGGCTTCGGTTCACCGTCCGGCCATGGAGCCAGCAGCATCGCATCCATGATGCTCTCGTCCGGGTTGTCGCCATGCGGGCGAAAGCGGAAGCAGATCCGCGACCAGCCGCCCCAGGGGTGCAAATTCGGGAACAGGTCGTGGAAACCGCCCTGCAGCTCGATATCCGCAAACTGGTCGGTGTCGATTCCGTACATGCCCTTGAGCAAGGCGCGCTGGCTGTCGACGCCCGCGCGCCACTGTGCCAGCGCGTCTTCCAGCGATACTTCGATGCCGCGCTGCGGGCTGCCGGGGCTCGGAAAGATGCCCGCCCTGCCCCAGTTGCCGAAGACGTCGTAATCGGCATTGGCGAGATCGCCGCCGAGCAACATCTGGTGCGGGTGGGTGGCGATGACGTGGTAGCTTTCCAT
>CAYPFE010000344.1:0-3950 GCA_964409895.1 uncultured Novosphingobium sp. | reverse complement strand
GTCCTTTTTCGCGGCTTCGCGCTCGGCGCGCAGTTCCTCGATCAGGGCCTCGCGGTCGCCGCCAATCCGGCCATCGTCCTCGATACCGTCGGTGAGGCCCGCCTTCTTGGCGGCCTTGGCGACCACGGCATCGAGTTCGCGCTGGGAACACAGTCCCAGCGTCACCGGATCCTTGGGCAGGATGTTCTGCGTGTTCCAATGCGTGCGATCGCGGATGGCATTGATCGTGTTTCGTGTCGTGCCGATCAGCTTGCCGATCTGCGCATCGGAGATTTCCGGATGGTGCCGCAGGATCCAGGCGATGCCGTCAGGCTTGTCCTGCCGCTTGGAGACCGGCGTATAGCGCGGGCCCTTGGTGCGGCTGACCGTGACCGGCGCCTTCTGCATCTGCAGGGCGTAACTCGAATCGGCCTGCCCGCGCTCGATTTCTTCCATCGTCAGCTCGCCCGCACGCACCGGATCGCGGCCGGTATATTTGCTGGAAGCAAGGTCGTCGGCCATCGCCTGCACTTCGAGGATATGCAGCCCGCAGAATTCGGCGATCTGCTCAAAGCCGAGCGCGGTGTTGTCGACGAGCCAGGACGCCGTGGCGTGCGGCATCAGGGGCTTGGCTTGGGTCATGGTCGGTATCCTGGTCAAAAATAGAAGGGCCGCCCCGTTCGGGACGGCCGTTGCAGGACGATGTAGGGCACTGCGGGGGATTCGGCAAGCGCGACTGACTCGCGAGGGGGTTGCCATGCAACGTGCTGCCGGTCATTTGTCAGACCACCGAGAAAATCGGCTCACGGAGAATTTATCCATGCCTTTCCGCAATCTGCTTGGCTGCGTGCTGGCGTTCCTAATCCTGATCACCGCTGTCCCCGCCTGGGCCAGCGTCGCGCCCAGCGGCTGGCGAGCGGCGACCGAAGAGGAAAAATCGTTGCGCAAGGCGTTCGAGGACGCACAGGGCAGCTGGAGCAGGAAGCAGGATGGCGAGGGCGCGCTTTATGAATGCATGATCCGCTGGGCGGCGTGGAGCGCCATCATGCGCGATGTCGGCGACGAGATCCGGACGATCAGTGGCGAGCTGACTCATTCCTATGCCGACGGCCAGCTATCCCACTACCTTTCGACCCTCTCTGGCCAGTCCGGCAATGTCGAAACCTTCTCTCAAAAGGTCAGCACTGCCGCGATGAGTTTTTCCGGGCGACCCGACGAAAGCCTGAAGGTGATGCTGCAGAAGCTGGGCAAGTGCTACGTCGTGCCGACCAGCTGGGCGATCCGGGCCGAATCCGCCATGACCGGCCCCCAATTCATGAAGGGCGTGTTCAACGAGAGCTATCCCGAAGAGTTTCCTGAATTCGTGCGATCGGCGAAGGACCGCAGGGCATACGACAGGCTGATCCTGCAGAAGGATTTCGTCGGCGCAGCCAATCTGGGAGCCGCGCTGCACGGAACCCCGGACAAGACCACCGTGATGTGGAACGAGGTGCTGGCGGCATCGAAATTCGCGGTTGGCCAGGGTCGCGGCACCGAGCTCAGTGATGCTCTGCTGACCACGCTGAGCAAGGTCTGGTGGCCCAAGTCCAACCGTTCGGTCGCCGAAGGGCTGCTGATGAAGAAGCATGGCCGGACAGTGGCGCGCAAGGAGGCGCCGAAGCAGCCCGACATCCCTTACTGGGCGCAGCAGGAGTACGAGCGCTATATTGGCGGCAGGACAAATTACACGCCCTGCAACCAGTGGTACAAGGCCGGCTGCTGACAGGTCCTAGCCCTCTCCGCCCACCTCCAGCACGATCTTGCCGATGTGGTCGCCCGCTTCCATCCGTGCATGGGCGGCGGCGGCTTCGGATAGCGGGAAGACCCGGTCCATCACCGGACGCAGTTCGCCTGTCGCGGCGAGCGGCCAGGCATTGCGGGCGATTTCTTCCGCGAGCAGCGCCTTGAACTCCCGCGAGCGCGGCCTCAGCGTCGATCCCGATAGCGTGTAGCGGCGCATCATCACCACCGCCATGTTGAGCTCGGCCTTCGGCCCGCCGAGGATGGCGATGGTGACATGCCGCCCGTCTTCGGCAAGGCATTTGAGATTGCGCGGCACATAGTCGCCCGAGACCATGTCGAGCACCAGCTCCACGCCCTTGCCGCCGGTGATGCGCTGGACTTCCTCGACGAAATCGGCGGATCTGTAATTGATCGCGTAATCCGCTCCCAGTTCCAGCGCGGCGGCGCATTTGCCGTCGCTGCCGCAGGTGACGATGACCGTCAGCCCGAACAGCTTGCCCAGCGTGATCGCCATGGTACCGATGCCGCTGGTGCCGCCGTGGACCAGGATCGTCTCGCCTTCACGTGCATGGCCGCGCTCGAACACATTGTGCCACACGGTGAACAGCGTTTCCGGGAGTGACGCGGCCTCGGCAAGCGCAAGGCCCTCGGGCACCAGCAGGCAATGGCGCACATCGGCGGTGCAATATTCGGCATAGCCGCCGCCCGCGACCAGAGCGCAGACCTGCTGGCCGAGCATGTCCTGTCCGACGCCGTCACCGAGCGCCACTACTTCGCCGGCTATTTCAAGGCCCGGGATCGGTGAAGCGCCTTTGGGAGGCGGGTAATTGCCGGTGCGCTGCGCCACGTCCGGGCGATTGACGCCTGCAAAGGCAACACTGACCAGCACCTCGCCGGGACCGGGTTCGGGAACAGGCAGAGTCTCCAGCCGCAGCACCTCTGGACCGCCAGGCGTGTCGAAACCGGCGGCAGTCATCATTTTCGGCAGTCCAGCCGGCATGGAATTGCTCTCCGTATCGATTCCCCGCTGGCTTGGGGAAGTAACCGCGAGGTCGGTTGACAGCAAGAATTTAGCAACCGATGCTGCTATCAATGGACGATGACGATCTGCCCAGGAAGCGCGGGCCCGATCCGGGAGCGGCGGGCCTGCTCGCCCGGGAAAGCCTGGACAGCTATTCGCTGGACGAACTCGATACACGCATCGAACTGCTCCAGGCCGAAATAGACAGGATCAAGGCCCATCGCGACAAGTCATCTGCGCATATGCAGGCAGCCGAAGCCTTGTTCAGGCCCAAGCCATCGTGACGGCGCTAGCCTTTGAATGGCACTTTCCGCAGGGGCGTTGTAACCCTTGCATTAACCAATTTCGTACACATTCTCCTTTTGCGAGAGACTGACATTCCCAGGTGAAAGAGAGCTAGATGCCAAGTTTTGCCCAAAGCCTCGAAAAGACCCTCCACGCGGCCCTGTCGCACGCGTCGGATCGCTCACACGAATATGCGACGCTGGAACACCTCCTGCTCGCGCTGATCGACGACGCCGATGCCGCCCAGGTAATGGAGGCTTGCGGGGTCGATCTTTCGGATCTCGGCGATGTCGTCCGCCAGTATCTCGACCAGGAATATCAGTCGCTCAAGACTGAGGACAAGGGCGATCCCTCGCCCACGGCAGGCTTCCAGCGCGTGATTCAGCGCGCCATCCTGCATGTGCAATCCTCCGGCAAGGACACCGTGACCGGCGCCAATGTGCTCGTCGCCCTGTTTTCCGAACGTGACAGCTATGCCGTCTATTTCCTGCAGCAGCAGGACATGAGCCGGCTCGATGCGGTCAGCTACATCAGCCATGGTATCGGCAAGGGCGGCAAGCGGATCGAGGACCGCTCTCCCAAGGGCTCGGAAGGCGAGGCGCCCCAGGCCGAGGAAAAGGCCGACGCCAAGGGCAAGAAGGATTCCGCGCTCGACCAGTTCTGCGTCAACCTCAACGAGAAGGCGCTGGCCGGCAAGGTCGACCCGCTGATCGGCCGCGGACCGGAAGTGGACCGCACCATCCAGATCCTGTGCCGCCGGTCGAAGAACAACCCGCTCTATGTCGGCGATCCCGGCGTCGGCAAGACTGCCATCGCCGAAGGGCTGGCGCGCAAGATCGTCGAGGGCGACGTGCCCGAAGTGCTCTCCGACGCGGTGATCTAC
>CAYPFE010000343.1:0-3972 GCA_964409895.1 uncultured Novosphingobium sp. | reverse complement strand
ACGGGAGGCTGGACATTGCCGGGGCCGTGGGAGCCGTATCGCCTGCTGGTCCGCACCGACAATCCCGCCGTCCTCCCCCGCGAGGGCACGCTGGGGCCTTGGCTAGGCTGAACCGATCTGGCAGTGATCCTGCCGTGCCATACGAACCGCCACCAGACCTTGCAGCGCTGTCGCTCGCCGAAATCGCCGAGCTGGTAGAGGCGCGCAAGCTCCCGCCTGTGGATCGCTGGCAGGCCGAAACGCAAGGCGACAGCGAAATGCACATCGCAGCGGACGGGCGCTGGTTCCACCAGGGGGGCCAAATCAGGCGGCCGGCCATGGTCCGCGCCTTTGCTTCGTTGCTGACACGCGACGACGCCGGGCAGCACTGGCTGGTCACACCCCAGCAGAAGCTGTCCATTGAAGTGGAGGACGCCGCGTTTATCGCCGTCGACGTGCGCGAGGTAAGCGGTGCCCTGTCGTTCAGGCTCAACACCGACGACATCGTCATTGCCGGACCCGAGCATCCGATCATCGCGCGCGGCGATCCCGAAACGCCGGCGATCTACGTCGCGGTCCGGCACGGCACTGAGGCCCGCCTCAATCGCAGCACCTATGCACAGATTGCAGACATCGCGCTTGAAGGCGGCGAGCTGGCGGTCCGCAGCCAGGGTGCCTGCTTTCCACTGGTGCCGGCATGAGCGCGCTGTTCGACCACGTCGAGCGGCTGTTTCGTCAGGGCCACGAGGCTCCATCACCCACGCTGTTCGGCGACCAGCGGCTGGAGGGTGTGGACGAATTCCGGCCTGCCGCTGTCCTGATCGCCATCACCGAGCGCGAGGAGCCGGGCATGCTGCTGCTGCACCGCCCGTCCAACATGCGGTCGCATCCAGGGCAGATCGCCTTCCCGGGCGGGGGTATTGATCCTGGAGAGAACCCTGTAGAGGCCGCGCTGCGCGAGGCGAACGAAGAGCTCGGGATCGATCCTGGGGCAGTCCGGGTCATCGGTACAAGCGATATCTACAAGACCCACTCGGGCTTCGAGATCACGCCGGTGGTGGGCGTGGTGCCGCCGGACATCGAAATCGTCCCCAATCCGGCCGAGGTGGCGCAATGGTTCGAGGCTCCCGCCGGCTTCGTACTCGACTCGGCCAATCACGAGCAGCAATGGGTCGAATGGGAAGGCTCGATGCGGGCCTATTACGAGATTCCCTGGCAAGGCCACCAGATCTGGGGCGTGACCGCAGCGATCCTCGTGAACCTCTCTCGGCGGCTCAACTGGCATGGCTGAGACGCTTCCCGAGGC
Source organism: uncultured Novosphingobium sp. (assembly GCA_964409895.1). Lineage (GTDB taxonomy): Bacteria > Pseudomonadota > Alphaproteobacteria > Sphingomonadales > Sphingomonadaceae > Novosphingobium. The sequence continues at coordinate 2,687 of CAYPFE010000343.1, read as the reverse complement.
CCCATGGACAAGACGCGAGGACCTGCTTGCGCTGGTGACGGCGCTCGGGGCCGGCAATGCCCGCTATGTGGGCGGCGCGGTGCGCGACACGCTGCTCGGCATCGAGGTGAAGGATGTCGATGTCGCGACGCCGTTGGTCCCGCAGGACGTGATCGCCAGGCTCGACGCAGCAGGCATCCGCAGCGTTCCGACGGGCATCGAGCATGGCACCGTTACCGCGATCCTGCCCGATGGCCCGGTCGAGATCACCACGCTACGGCATGACGTCTCGACGGATGGCCGCCGGGCGACCGTAGCCTTCGCCAGCGAGTGGCAGGACGACGCGGCAAGGCGCGACTTCACCATCAACGCGCTCTACACGGACCCCGCGACGCGTGAGATATTCGACTATTTCGACGGGCTGGACGATCTCAAGACCCGCCGCGTGCGATTCATCGGCGACGCGCGCGAGCGGATTCGCGAAGACCATCTGCGAATCCTGCGCTACTTCCGGTTTCAGGCCAGGTTTGGCTCACAACCTGCTGATAACTTAGCTGAAGAAGCATGCTCGGAACTGGCAGCGACGCTCAAGGGCCTGTCGCGCGAACGCATCGGCATGGAACTGCTGAACCTGCTTGGTTTGGCCGATCCCGCACCGACCGTAATGCGCATGGAAGAACTCGGCGTGCTGGCGGAAATCCTGCCGGAGGGTGATCCGAAAGCATTGACCGCCCTGACAATGCAGGAACGCGGTCAACATGTCGCCCCCGACTCCATTCGCCGCCTTGCCGCACTGCTGCCTGCGGACGTTCCGCTCGCCGAGCAGATCGCCGCCCGGTTCCGGCTTTCGGGCGCGCAGAAGAAACGACTGGTCGCGGCGGCACGGCGAGAAACCGATCCGGGCGATGCCCGCGCGCTGGCCTATCGGCTGGGCCGCGAGGAAGCGCTGGACCGGTTGCTGATGGCCGGAGCGGATGTTGCGCCACTCGACGGCTGGGACATCCCGCAATTCCCCCTCAAGGGCGGCGAAATCGTCGCACGCGGCGTCAAGGCAGGCCCGGATGTCGCCCGCATCCTTCAGGCGGTCGAGGCGCGATGGGTGACCGAAGGCTTTCCCGGGCCGGACCGGATCGAGGCGCTGCTCGCCGAGGAGCTGGGCTAAGCATGTCCGATCTCGGCGAGATGCTCTCCAGCCAGCCCCTGCTGATCCTGGCGATCGCCAGCGTGCTGGTCGCCATGGCCGGCTGGCAGATGCAGCACAGCCGCCCGGAAAGAGGGCGGCTGCTGCGCAATCTCGGCTATGTCGGCATGGCCGCTGCACTGTTGCTGACGGCAGGCATGGCCGCCTATCGCGCCGACAAGTCGGACGCGGCGCTTGCAATGGCAAAGCGGCCTCAGCTCACGATGGATGGTGGCAATACCGCGATCCCGGTTGATGCCGACGGCCACTTCTGGGTCGAGGCACTGGTCAACGGCAAGCCGGTCGATTTCATGATCGACACCGGCGCGACCTTCACCAGCCTGACTGGAGCGAGCGCACGGGCGCTGGGCGTCCAACCGACGCCCGACAAACCGCCCGCCCGTTTCGACACGGCCAATGGCGTGGCACTGGGCAGATTCACTCGCCTCGCCTCGCTCGAATTCGGCACCGTCCGGGTCAGCAATCTGGATGCCGTGATCATGGTGGACGACGACGGTGACACCAACGTCATCGGCATGAATCTCCTATCCATGCTCAAGAGCTGGCGGGTCGAGAGCGGAACGCTGACCCTGCAGCCCGGCGAACCGGCCAAGCCCTAGAACTTGTTATCCCTTGGGAAACCCTGAGGCGGCAGCCGTCCCGCAGCCCCGCGCGCGACTTTCCACATGCCCATCTCCGTCTCGGTACGGGTGCGGCCGCTGTCGCCCCCCATCGCCCAGCTAAGCCCCTCGTCCAGCTTGAACGTGGTGGCATCGCTCAAGCCCCCGTCGCGATAGCGTTGCAGGGTGACGCCCTGCCCCTTGGCGAGTTCGGGCATCTCGTCGAGCGCGAAGACCACCAGCTTGCGGTTCTCGCCAACCACGGCGACGTGGTCATGCCCTTCGCCGACTTCGCGTACCACGGCGAGCTTCACGCCTGCCTTGGTCGTTACCACCGCGCGGCCCTTGCGGGTTTCCGCGAGGAGTTCGCCCGCTTCGGCGACAAAGCCCTTGCCCGCATTCGAGGCCAGCAGCAGCTTCATCCCCGGCCTGTGCGCGACGAGAGCCACGATCTGCACATCGGCGTCGATGTCTAGCATTGTGCGCAGCGGCTCGCCGAAACCGCGCGCGCCGGGCAGCTTGTCCGCACCCAGCGTGTAGAACCTGCCATTGTCGCAGGCGATCAGCAGCTTGTCGGTGGTCTGGGCATGGATCGCGAAGGCCGGGCCGTCGCCTTCCTTGAACTTCCAGTCGCCTTCCAGGTCGCTGTGCCCCTTGGCACCCCTGATCCAGCCGCGCTGCGACAGGATCACGGTGACCGGCTCCTTCTCGATCATCGCGTCCATGCTGAATTCGACCGTCGCTTCGGCCTCCGCGATCGTCGTCCGCCGGCGGCCGAGCGCGGTGTCCTCGGCATAATCCTTGCGCAGCGCGCCAAGATCGCGCTTGAGCCGCGTGCGCTGGCGTGCTGGCGAAGCGAGCAGCTTCTCAAGCTCGTCCTGCTCCACCAGCAGATCATCCCGCTCCTG
>CAYPFE010000342.1:0-3997 GCA_964409895.1 uncultured Novosphingobium sp. | reverse complement strand
GCCCGCCCCGTCGGGCACCCGGCCCCGGCTCGGCAGCAGGCCGAAGGTGCCGTTGAAGGCAGCGGGCAGACGCACCGAGCCGCCGTCGTCGGTGCCCAGCGCCAGCGGACCCAGTCCCGCGGCAGTCGCCACCGCCGCGCCGCCGCTCGATCCGCCCGAGGTGCGAGTGGTGTCCCACGGGTTCAGTGCCTCGCGCGCGACATGGCTGAAGCTGCGCCGGTTCATCGCGAACTCGGGCGTGTTCGATTTGGCGAAGATGATGCCGCCGTGCTTCTTGACCTGCTCCGAAGCGACCGAGTCCGCTTCCGGTACATGATCGGCGAATAGCAGTGAGCCCATGGTGGTGCGCAGCCCCTTGGTGTGGATCACGTCCTTGACGCTCACCGGCAGCCCGTGGAGCAGCGGCAGGTCACCGCCCTTCACATCGCTTGCCACTCTTGCCTGTTCGAGCAGCTGTTCGGGGAAGGTGGTGATGAAGGCTCCGAGATGTTCGAGGCGCTCCATGCGCGAGACGAGGTACCCGGCATATTCCAGCGGCGACAGCGTTCGCGCTTGGAACATCTCCCGCAGCCGCCATGCCGGCATCCATACAAAGTCTTTGTCCGCTCCGGCCATCGCGTCCCCCCTATTGCGGCGTCTGTCCGAGCATCGCGCTGCGCGCAGCGCGGCGGCCGGAGAAGATGGTGTCGCCGATCGACAACCCGCTGAATGTCGCGCCGGTCGAAATGCCGACCGCGGAGCGGCCGCAGGCGAACAGGCCCGGCACCGGCGTCCCCGTGCTATCGACCACCGCGCCCGTATCCTCGTCGACCTTCAGGCCGCCGAACGGCATGCCGCTCGAAAAGCTCCACTTGTTGCGAAAGCTCATGTTGAGCGCCCAGCACGCGCCTTCCGCCAGCTTGCGGCTGTATTGCGCGCGCTTGCCGAAGGGGTCGCTGCCTTCGTCGATGCCGCGATTATGGGCGGCGATCTCCTCTGCCAGTGCGTCTGCCGGGAGGCTGCATTTTCTCGCCAGCTTCGCCAGTGAAGAGGCGCGCCTCGTGCCTCCGAACAGGATGTTGAGCCATGCCGGCATGCCCCACCATGAGAACATTTCGCCGGGCGGAAGCAACTGACGGATGCCTTCCCAGAAGGTCGCGGAATCGAGGATAAGCCAGGCGTCGTAGCCCGGCTGTTCGGCAGTCGCCTGGCCGACGGTGCCGAGATAGGCGTCCTCGTTGATGTAGCGACGCCCCTCGACATTGACCAGCACGCCCTGGACGAACGCGCGCGGCGGTGACAGCGGACGCATCAGCGCGACCGCATCCATGTTGGAAAGCTGCCCCCCTGCGCTCAAGCCCAGCTCAAGACCGCTGCCGTCGCAGCCCATCGAGCCGCCGCGCGTCATTTCGCCGACGCAAGCCGCGAATTCGGGGCGGTGGCGGGCAAGCAGTTCAAGGTTGTAGGTGTAGTTGCCCGCAGCGATGATCACTGCGCCCTCGGCTCGCACCAGTATGCGTATGTCAGGCAGGCTTTGTTCGAATGCGCGGCACTCAGCGATGGCCTTTTCGGCCTGGGGTCCGCCGAACGGCCGGTAGGGATCGACGCGCTTGTAAAGCCTGTCGTGGTGCTTCCATTGCGCTTCGGGAATGAGCTGCGCCTCGACGCCGATGACGCGGCCTCCGCCATCCATCACAAGGCAGCGCACGGGCGAATGCTGGCGGACCCTGACACCCGCGTCGAGCGCCGCCTTTTGCATCGCTGCCCAGTAGAATTTGCCGGTAGGGCCCTTGCCGACCGTGCGATGGCCGCGCGGAGCGGGTTTCGCCACTTCCGGGCGGAAGGCCTCCATGCCGGTGTAGTATAGGTGATAGCCGTCGGGCGGATAGGCCGCGCGGTGGGGATAGAGCGCCGAATCCATGAGAACGCCGTGACCCGTCACCCATTCGATATTGGCATTGCTCTCATCGCAGAAGCGCTTGAGCGTTTCCGGCCGCACCGCTGCGCCTTCGAAGGAGAGATATTTGAACATCTCCTCCGCATCGTCGTCGAAGCCCGCCTCGCGCTGGTATCGCGTGCCGCCGGCATAGACGACGCCGCCCGAGTAGGCCGTCGCCCCACCGCCGGCGAAACGGTCGAGCGCCACCACGCTGGCGCCTTCTGCGCGGGCCTGCAAACCCGCTGCGGCGGCTGCCCCGCCAAACCCTATCAGAACGATGTCGGCACTGTCCGCCCAGTCCGCGCTGTCGGGATCGTCGAACACGAGAGGCGCTTCGACCAGCGAGGTAAAGTCATTTTCCAGCGCTCGACTCCTGCCGAAGCTTGCGCGCCCGTTCGCCGACATAAAGCCGGATCGCCTCGACCTGTCCGGGCGTGAGTTTGTTACCGAAGCCGATCATGCCGGTGGCCTCGAGCGCGCCGTCATGCACGATGTCCTTCCACATCGCGGCATCGGAAAGCGCCGGGGAACGACGCAGGTCGGGCAGGATCGCCGTCGCTGCTGCCTCCTTGCCATGGCAGAAGATGCAGTTGAACGCGTAGGCCATCGCGCCTTGCTTGACGGCCCCGGCATCGGCGATGCTTGTGGGAGGATTGGGCGGTGGATCAAGCACCGGACCCTCTGGAAGCTTTGACTTGCCGCCGAACTTGAAGACCAGCAGCCGCCCGTTCGGCAACTGCTTCGGCCTTGGTAACAGGCCTGCGAACAGAGCGGATGATCCGCCCAATCCCGCCACCACCGCTACATATTGCTCACCGTCGAGCAGATAGGTCGACGCCGCCGCGATCACGCCCGCGCCAGCATTTGCAGACCACAGTTTTCGGCCGTCGCGCGCGTCGTAGGCATTGAAGCTGCCGTCGGGGCCACCCTGGAACAGCAGGTTCCCACCGGTTGCAAGCATGCCGCCATTGCCGGGCCAGGGTTGGGCGAGCCGCCATGCCGCCTCCTGCTTCACCGGATCCCAGGCGACGATTTCGCCCGTGCTGCGGTTCGACTCGGTATCGTCCGACGCAATCGGAATCGTTCCGGTATTGTAGTCGCCGGGCCGGAAGGCGAATGGCCGCTGGTCTCCATAGCCGTAGGGAATTTTCTGCGTGGGGATATAGACCAGCCCGGTCTTCGGGCTGTAGGCCATCGGGTGCCAGTTGTGCGCGCCAAGGAACGCCGGAACCGCGGCAAAGGGCTTGCCGGTGCGGTAATAGCGCGCCTCGGCCGTTTCGATCGGCCTGCCGGTCCTGGAGTCGATGCTCGTAGCCCAGTTCACCGGCACGAAATTCTTCGCTGAGATGAGTGAGCCGTCCTTGCGGTCGATCACGTAGAAGAAACCGTTCTTGGGCGCCTGCATCGCCACCTTGCGTTCGGTTCCAGCGATCCTGAGCGTTGCCAGCACAATCGGCTGGGTCGCGGTGAAGTCCCAGCTTTCGGCCGGTGTCTCCTGGAAATGCCACTTGTAAGTGCCGGTCCTGGCATCCAGCGCGACGATCGAGGAGAGGAACAGATTGTCGCCCTTGCCGTCGCTGCGGATGCGGTGGTTCCAGGGCGAACCGTTGCCGGTACCGACCAGAATCTGGTCGAATTCCCTGTCGTAGACGATTGCATCCCATGCGGTGCCGCCGCCCCCGTACTCATACCACTTGCCGGCCCAGGTCTTCGCCGCCATCGCCATTTGCGGGTCGGATGCCGCGCCGTCGGGCCCCTTCACCGGATCGCCTGGCACGGTGTAGAATCGCCATGCCTGCTTGCCGGTCTCCGTGTCGTAGGCAGTGACGTAACCGCGCACGCCAAATTCACCCCCGCCATTGCCGATCAGCACGAAGTCGCCTGCCACTCGTGGTGCGCCGGTGATCGTATATGGCTGTGCGCGGTCGGTGGTCTGCACGTTCCAGATCGTCGCACCGGTCTTCGCATCGAGCGCGACCAGCCTTCCGTCAAGCGTGCCTACGAAGACCTTGCCTTCCGCCACGGCGACACCGCGATTGCCGACGTCGCAACAAGCCCAATAGGCGAATCTGCCCGGCA
>CAYPFE010000341.1:0-3998 GCA_964409895.1 uncultured Novosphingobium sp. | reverse complement strand
CCTTGCTCGTCCTGCTTGTCGCGGCATGGTTCTATGTGACCGGCGGGCGATACGAATCTACCGAAAACGCGTCCCTGCAGACCGGCATGGTGGCGATCAGCGCGAGCGTGCCGGGCACCGTCATCTCGGTCGAGGTCAAGGAAAACCAGCGCGTCAAGAAGGGTGACGTGCTGTTTCGCATCAAACCGTCCTCTTTCGAGGCCGCGGTCGCCGAAGCCGAAGCAGCGCTTGCCGACGCTCGCACGGACGTCGGCTCGCTGCGCGCGGACATCGCCGAGGCGCAAAGCGATGTAAACGCGGCCCAGGCGCGCTACGACTACGCGCGGTCAGAAGCGACACGCCAGCGCTCGCTTCTCGACGAGGGCATTGCGTCACGTGCGCAATACGACGCGGCGAATACCCAGGCGCGCACCGCGCGCGACGCCATCGCTGCGGCACAGGCCAAGGTTGCCAGCCTGCGCGCGCAAATGTCCGGCGGAACGGGCGAAGCGCAGCCCGAAGTCCGCAAGGCGGCATCGAAACTCGCCAAGGCCAAGATCGACCTTAAGGACACGGTAGTCCGCGCTCCGCAGGACGGGGTCGTCACACGCGTCAACCAGCTTCAGGTAGGCAATTACGTCACCCCTGGCCGGCCCGTATTCATGATGACGGGGCTCAAGTTCTGGGTGCAGGCCAATTTCAAGGAAAACCAGCTACGCTACATGCGTGAAGGCCAGCCCGCTACGATCGAGATCGATGCCTATCCCGATCACGAACTCAAGGGCCGCGTAGAAAGCTTCAGCCCCGGCACTGGCGCCAGCTTCTCGATCCTGCCGGCCGAAAACGCGACCGGTAACTGGGTAAAGGTTGTCCAGCGCGTGCCCGTCCAGATCGCCTTGGACGAAGTTCCGGCCGACTTGCCGATGGCGGCTGGTCTCAGCGTGGAAGTGACGGTGGACACAGGCCATCAACGCCACCTGTTCGGGCCCGATACGGATGAGCCGCCAGCCCCTGCCAAAAACACCGGGGCGAAACCTCCGCGCACTCCGTGACACAGCAATATCCCGACCCATTCAGGCGGATGCTGATCACGCTGCCGCTGATGGTGGCGATGACGCTGGTAGCGATCGACATGACGATTGCGAATGTCGCCTTGCCTCATATGCAAGCCGCACTGAACGCATCGCAAGAACAGATCCTGTGGGTGCTGACGACCTATCTCGTCGCAGGCGCCATCGCTACGCCGCTGTCGGGCTGGCTGGCCAACCGATACGGGCGCAAACTTGTGATGATCTCCTCGATCGCCGGTTTCACTGTTGCCTCGATACTTTGCGGCGCGGCGAATGACATCGGTACTATGTGCGTCGCGCGCGCGCTCCAGGGTGCCAGCGGCGCATCGCTGATCCCGATTGGCCAGGCGGTACTGCTCGATATCAACCCGCCAGAACAGATCGCCAAGGCGATGACGATCTTCTCGATCGGCTCGATGGTCGGACCGATCATCGCGCCGACCCTCGGTGGTTACCTCACCGACGCGATTTCCTGGCGATGGGTATTCTTCATCAACATTCCCTTCGGTGTGGTCGCGTTCGTCGGCATGTCCATCTTCATGTTCGAGAGCAAGGCGCAAAGCCCGCCTCGCTTCGACCTTTTCGGATTCATCGTAGTCTCCGTGGCTCTCGCCTCTTTCCAGCTGATGATCGACCGGGGAGAGCACCTTGACTGGTTCGAGTCGCGTGAGATCACGATCTACGCACTCATTGCCGGCACGACCGCCTATCTCGCCATCGTCCACACCATGACGACAAAGAACAGCTTTCTTGCGCCGGCCCTCTACAAGGACAGGAATTTCACGGTAGGCTCGCTGCTCGGCATATTCGTGGGCATCGCGCTGATGGCGACGATTCCGCTGATCGTGGTGATGACGCAAACTTTGCTCGGCTATAGCGCATTCCGCACCGGCATGGTCGGCATGCCTCGTGCGATAGGCACGGTCGTCGCCATGATCGCCATCAACCGCGTGGTGAACCATGTAGACAAGCGCGTTCTGATGATGGCCGGACTTGCGCTCAACGCCTGGAGCATCGCACTCTATGCGCAGCTCGACCTCTATACCGACCAATGGGGGCTGATTTTCGCGGGCGTGATCCAGGGATTCGCCGGCGGTATGATGTTCCTTCCGCTTTCAGTCATGGTCTTCTCAACGATGAAGCCAGAACTCCGCAACGACGGAGCGGCGATGTTCTCGCTAACCCGCAGCATCGGCAACGCCATCGGCATCGCCTTGCTACAGCGCGAGCTGATCCACTATTCGGCGGACACGCGTAACCGCCTTAACGAAGGGATCCGGCCCGATAACCCGGCAATCCAATACGCCAACCCGGACTTCGATTTTGGATCGGCGGCAGAGGTCGCCGGGATGAACGCGGAGGTTTCCCGGCAAGCGGCGATGGTCGGCAATGTCGAAGTCTACTGGCTTGTGGTCTTCCTCTCGATCGCCATGATTCCGCTGGTCCTGCTGATGCGGGAGCGCGGCAAGCGCAATACAGACGGGCCGATCCCGGCTATGGAGTAACCTATGAAACGACTCGCCACCCTCGCTCCCCTGCTCCTGCTGGGCGCCTGCGTTGTCGGCCCCGATTTCGTGGCCCCGGCCGCTCCCGGTCCCGATGCCAGCTATGCCAGCGACGGCGGCGGCAAGGCCGCGCTTGGCGAAGGACCGGTTCGCGAATGGTGGAAGGCGTTCCAGTCCGAGGAGCTCGATGCGCTGGTCGCCCGTGCTCTTGAACGCAATCATAGCCTGGAAGCCAGCCGCGAAACGCTGAAGGCGGCGCAAGAGCGGATCAAGGCGATGGTCGGCAAGACACGGCCGCAAGTCGATACGCATGGCGAGATGAGCTACCAGCAGGTCAACCTCAACGCGATCGGGCTGGGCAACAGCTTCGACGTTCCGGGCTTCGAGAATTTCCGGGTCACCAATCCGGAGTTCGATCTTTATACGCTGGGTGGTGGCGTGAGCTACAATCTCGACCTGCCCGGCCGCAACCGGCGCAGCATCGAACACGCTGCGGCCATGGCCGAAGCCACCGCACGGGAAACCGAGGCCGCGCATCTCGTCATCGCCGCGCGCGTCGTGGCGCAAGTGCTGGCCATCGCAGCGCTCAACGACCGCATCGCCACGATGCAGACGCTGCTGTCAGAAGACGAGCGCAACGTCACGCTTACCGAGGCCCGCCGCAAGGGCGGTGTCGGCACGATGGTCGAGGTTCTGAGCGCCCAGGGCGAACTTGCGCGCGACCGCGCCGGCCTGCCCAACCTCGAACAGCAGCTGGCAGAAGGACGCGCGATGCTGGCGGTACTGCTGGGCATCTCACCCGGCGAACTGGGGCCAACGGCCTACACCCTCGGCCAGTTCGCCCTGCCCGACCAGGTGCCGGTCGCCCTGCCATCGAGCCTGGTGCGGCGGCGGCCCGACATCTTGGAGGCTGAGGCGCGTCTGCACGCGGCCACCGCTGTCGTCGGCATCGCCACTGCAGAGCTCTATCCGGACATGACAATCGGCGCGAGCATCACCCAGTCTACGTCTAATGCCGACAAGATCTTCAGCAACCGCTTCAATGCATTCGACCTGTTTGCGGGCGTCACAGCGCCGATCTTCCGCGGCGGCACTCTCAAGGCCAACAAGCGCGCAGCCCAAGCCGAGGCGCGCGCGGCCGCGGCGAGCTACCGGCAGGTGGTTCTGGATGCCTTCGGACAGGTTTCGGGGCTGCTGTCTGCCTTCGAAACCGACGGAAAGGCGCTCGCTGCACGCCAGTATTCCGCCGACATCGCCGAACGATCGCTGCACCTGTCGCGCCGCAGCTTCCAGGTCGGCAATAGTGGTATCCTTCAGGTGCTGGACGCGAGCCGGTCTTACCAGCAGGCAAGGCTGGCGCTGCTCGACACCAAGGCCCAGCAGTTCCACAACATCGCGCGTATGTACGCCGCGACGGCAGGCGGCTGGGTTGGGGGCAGTAACA
>CAYPFE010000340.1:0-4004 GCA_964409895.1 uncultured Novosphingobium sp. | reverse complement strand
AGCATTGCAGACATGGATGCTGGGCCCGCGCACCATCGTCTGCTCGTCCCCCAGCGCGCGCGCCTCGACACCGATCGAGATCGGCCCGGCATCGAACCACTTCGTGTGGTGCTGCATGATCGGTATCAGCATGAACTTGTGGTACTGGCCGCGGATCGTATCGACTTGGCGGTTGCTCAGCGGCTCGCGCGGTTCGGGGATATAGGCGAACTGGTCGCTCATGGCGTCTCTCTCCCGTGTTCTGTCAGTTTGATGGTCATGTGATGGCTATCCTATGGCGATGTCAATCGGAGTTTGCTTGCACTCGTGGCAAAGGCGCGACAGTCTGGCGGCTAAGCGAAATTCAGGGAGAAGCGCCAGATGGCCGAAGACTATGTTCCGCCCAAGGTTTGGACGTGGGAGCAGAAGGAGTCCGCCAGCGGCTCCGTCACCGCGATCAACCGTCCGATCGCGGGCCCGACCCACGACAAGGAGCTTCCGCGTGGCGAGCATCCTTTCCAACTGTATTCTTTGGGTTCTCCCAACGGCCAGAAGGTGACGATCCTGTTCGAGGAGCTCCTCGCCGCCGGCTACGAGGAAGCGGAATACGACGCCTGGCTGATCCACATCATGGAGGGCGCGCAGTTCTCCTCTGGCTTCGTCGAGGTCAACCCGAACTCGAAGATACCAGGCCTGCTAGACTGTTCCGGCCCGGAACCGATCCGCGTGTTCGAATCCGCCGCGATCCTGCTGCACCTGGCGGAAAAGTTCGATGCCTTCATCCCCAAGGACGCCAAGGGCCGGGCGGAATGCCTGTCATGGCTGTTCTGGCAGATGTCGAACGCACCCTCGATGGGCGGTGGTTTCGGCCATTTCTACCGGGTAGCCCCGGTCAGGATCGAATATGCGATCAACCGCTATGCCATGGAAGTGAAGCGGATTTTCGACGTCGCCGACCGCAGGCTCGCCGAATCGCCGTTCCTTGCAGGCTATGAATATTCCATCGCCGACATCGCCGTGTTCGCCTGGTTCCGCTATTTCCACAGCGCCAACGCCTATGACGGCGGCACCGAGTTCCTCGACATATTGAGCTACAAGAACGTCGACCGCTGGATAAAACAGATCGATGAGCGGGTCCCGGTCAAGCGCGGCCTCAAGGTCAACCTGCCCGCCGAAGGCTACGCCGCCGAACGCCACAGCGCGGCGGATATCGACGCGGTTATGGAGTAACCCTCCCCGGCCTGCCCTTGCTGGACAGGCCGGAGCCGGAACGCACTCAATCGGTGATCTTGAACTTGACGCGCATGCCGTACATGCGCGGCACGTTCAGATGGCCACCTTCGCTGCCCACGGTCGTAAACCCGCCGGCCGGATAGGTGAAGCGCTTCTCGTTGGTCAGGTTGGTCACGAAGAATGCGACGTCAACCGGCAACCCGCCGATATCTTCCCAATCGAGGTTGAGATTGACGAGATTCGAAGACTCGAGCCGGAAGAAGTTCTGCGATGCGTTGGGCGACACCGCGTTATTGGCAGCCGTGTAGCTGTAGGACCCGCCGATCGAGACTTTGCCGATGCTCGGATCAAGTGGCAGGGTATAGGTAGCTGTCACGGTCAACCTGTGCTTCGGCGCGAGCGGAAGAGGCCCGCCGGCGACCGATGCAGGCAGGATCTGCGAAAAGAAGATCGGCACCGGCGGCGGTGTAATCGACTGCAGCCTTGTGTTGAGATAGGCGTATCCTACATCGAGGCGGAAGCCTTCGAAAAGCCGTGCCGCAGCATCGACTTCGAAGCCCCAGATGCGCGACCGTCCGGCATTGACGATCGGCTGGGCAGGACTGACCCGCCCCTGGAATGCTGGGGCAACCACGGTGTTCACAGCCAATTGCTGGTCACGGAATTCGCTGTAGTGACCTGCGAAGTTGAAGAATCCGGAAATTGGGCCCGTCAAAGTCTTCTTGGCGCCGATTTCATACGTGTCGACGCGCTCCGGACCAACGACTTCGAGGCCAAGGTTGTTCGAGTTGATCGATCCCTGCCGGTAACCGCGCGACCATTTGCCGTAGATCAAAAGATCGCCATTAGGTTTGTAATTGACTTCAAGCAGCCAGGTCGGCTTCTTCCATTTATCCCTGAGAGGAATGTTGCATTGCGACTGATCGGTGACCACAAGACCTTGAAATACGATCTGATTCTGGCAGGTCTGGATCACCGTTCCACCCGACAGCGTGAAGATGTTCATGTTCTCCGAGATGTCGGTCATCTTGTCGATCGTGTAGCGAATGCCACCGGTGATCGTGAACTGCTCGCTTACGTCGTAAGATGCCTGTGCGTAGATGCCCTTGTTGTTGAACGTGGTTTTGACGTTCGACGATGAAATCGAACCGATCGGCGTCAACTGCGGGATACCGTTCGCATCGGGAATGAAGATCTGCGTCGGGACGCATGTATTGAAGCCGGTTCCCGCGACGAAATCAGCTCCGCCGCATGACGTGAAGATCTCCGTATTGCCCGAGTTCCAGCCAAGCGGCTTGCTCAGCTCGAAGTAAGCGCCGGCCTGCCATCTGAGCCGTCCCTCGGCCGCCTCGCCGACGAATTGCAGTTCTTCCGTAAAGGTCGACTGCTGCGACTGCCACTTATCGAACCCGGGATGGAGGTTGATCGTCGTCGGCGCCAACCTGCTCCCGAAGGGTGAAATATACCCGGACGGAATGATATGGTTGGTGCCGAACAGGCTGAAGCTCGCGGCCTCCCTGAACTCGGCATAGGAAATGATGTTCTTGATCGTCAGGTTGTCGCTCGCTTCCAATGTGGTGGTGTTGATCACCTGCCACTGACGGATCTTCTGATAGGGATTATCCTCGTCATTCTCGACGTCCCAGAATCCGTCACCCCGGGCCTGTTGGCGTGCAATCTGGGCGCAACCGAACACATTATATTCCGCCGCAACGAACAAGGGATTCAGCGGAGGCGTATTCCCGTTTCTATCCGTGCATGCCCTCACCGCGTTGACATTGCCGTTGGTGTTGGAACGGCTGAAGCTCGCAATCGTGTAGTTCTCGAGATTCTCCGCGAGGTCGACGACCAGGCTCAGGCGTCCTGCGACATAGCCGATATCGTTGAAGTCCTTGGGTCCAATACCGCTCTTGTTGTTTACATAGCCGTCGCGATGCTGCCAGTCGACGCCGGCACGCAGGCGGATGCTCTCGTTGATCGGTACGTTCACCACAGCATCCGCGCGGCGCATGCCGTGGTTGCCAATGGAGCCCTGGACGTAGCCTTCGACCGTGTCCCTGGGCTTCGCGGGCACCAGCAGGATCGCGCCGCCAGTGGTGTTGCGGCCGAACAGCGTACCCTGCGGCCCTTTGAGGACCTGAACGTTTTCGAGATCGAACAGGCTGCCGATGCCGGCGCCATTGCCCGAAGTCGTGCCGCCGAACGAACGCGGTGCGACAACGTCCGCGAAATAGACCGCGACCGATGGCGATGTCTTGCCCTCCTGGGTGAAGCCGCGGATCACGAAGCTCGCCTTGGCCGGGCCGAACTGTTCGTTGGTCGACAGCGAAGGAACGAAGGAACCGAGCTCGCTGGCGCTGACGATATTGCGCTTGGTCAGTTCCGTCTGCTGTACGACGGTCATCGAAATCGACACGTCCTGCTGGTTTTCCGCGACGCGACGCGCATTGACGACGATTTCGACCTTTTCGTCGTCCGCCGCCATCGCCGGTGTGGCGAATGTCAGTGCGGTGGTGGCAATAAGTGCGGATTTCAGCAGCGCCCTGTTCATATCCAATCCCCCGTTATGTAATGCTCGTAGCAAACATCGTGAGGATGCTATCACCTGAATTCCCGGTGCAAAGCCTTTTCCCGGTAATCCTGGGCAAAACACGAATATCTGTTGCTTCTGCGCCACAGTCTTCGCGCCCTTCCCTTTGCCGTATCAAACCGCTAAGCGCAGCCGCGCTGATGGGGCGTAGCCAAGCGGTAAGGCACCGGTTTTTGGTACCGGCATGCGCAGGTTCGAATCC
>CAYPFE010000339.1:0-4007 GCA_964409895.1 uncultured Novosphingobium sp. | reverse complement strand
CGAGCTACGCGCTCGGGCCCGACGGGAAGCCTGTCGAGGAGTGGAACTACCTCGACGTGTTCTTCAAGCGCTACAACAAGGTGCTTCTCGACAAGTGGGCGATCACGATGGAGCAGAACCGCGTGTCGCAGGAGAATGAGGATCTTCGCTCGATCCTAAAGCAGTACCTCGACGGCATCAGCGTGAACGCGGACGTGATGCAGGAGCCGAACCCGCTCTTTGTGCTCAACAACCGCACCAACATCCAGCGGCGCGAGCCCGTTGCGGAGCACGTGACCGTGCAGAACGCCAACCTCGTCTTCAACCAGCAGGCCATGATGTCGCGCGCGACCTGATCGATCCGGTGTGGCATGATGGGACTGGCGCGGCTGGTTTGGATAGTGGGCTGCCAACCCCCTTCCGCACTAGCTCGGCAGCTAGAGCCGGCGTTGGGGCAGCTTTGCGGGGCAGGCTCGGCACGGGGGTGTAGCGCTATGTGTAGAGAGAGAGTAAAGCAACGATAAGAGTGATGCACACCAACACAATCTGCAGGGCGCCACTGAGGGCCGCGGTCCTGCCTCCTCGCGCCTGCCGCCCCGCGCCTCACCACATGCGCAGCACGGCGCCGAGGGCCGAGGGGCTCATGCGGCGCGGCGCACTCCCTGGCCCCGCGCTGCCGCCGCCCGCGACGATAAAATCGAATTCCTCCATCGCCTGCCTCGCTAGGCGCGCGGCGTTTTCCGATCAAGCCGCCAGCAGCGCACGCGAATCCGCTTGATGCCGGAGAGCCGCCGCTCCTAGAGTGGCGGCCACATCATCAACGGGATTCGAACAAGGGAGAGTATTGGCATGGGCATTCGGGATCTGGGCAAGGTCGGCATCTGGTCGACGGCTTTGCGCTTCGGCGAGGCCGCGGCAATCGACAAGGCGGCTGCCGAAGTCGACGAAATGGGTTTCGGGGCAATCTGGGTCCCGGGCGGCATCGACGATCAGGTGCTGAACGATATCGGCCGCATGCTGAAGGCGACCAAGCGCACGGTTCTGGCGACCGGCATCATCAACCTGTGGAAGCAGGAACCGCAAGACGTCGCTGGCTGGTACAAGGCCCTTCCCGACGATCACAAGGAACGCGTCATGCTCGGCATCGGTATCAGCCACGGCCCGCTGATTGGCGAGAACTGGAACAAACCGATCGCGCGGACACGGGACTATCTCGACAAGCTCGAAGCCGCCGGAATGGACATGGACAAGGCTTGCCTTGCCGCATTGGGGCCCAAGATGCTGGCGCTGTCCGGCGAACGCACGGCGGGTGCCCACCCCTATCTCGCGACGCCCGAACACAATGTCGAGGCGCGTCGTATCCTTGGGCCGGGTAAGCTGCTCGCGCCCGAGCAGGGGGTGATCTTCGAAAGCGACCGCGCGAAAGTGCGCGAGATCGCCAAGGCCGCACTTTCGAACTATTTGCAGCTCCCCAACTACTGCAACAACTGGAAGCGGCTGGGCTTTTCTCAGGAAGAGGATCTCGATCCGGTGAGCGACCGCTTCATCGATGCGATTTTCGCTCACGGCGGCACCGACGTCATGGCGGCGCGGGTCAAGGCGCACCACGATGCGGGTGCGGACCACGTCTGCCTGCAGGTGATCGCCGGCGGCATGGGCAGCGGCAGCCTTGACGAGGAACGCGCGCGCTACCGCGAACTGGCCGACGCGCTGCTGTGAAGTTGATTGCTTCGAGGGCGTTCGCCGCCGCGCTGGCTCTGACGCTGGCAACGGCTCCGGCGTACGCGGCCGAGCGCACGCCCGAACAGGTGGCTGAGGCCGCGTTGCGCGCGGCACCGGTGTGGGATGGGCACAATGATGTACCGATCCAGCTGCGCTGGCGCTATCTCAACGTCATTGGCGATTTCGACTTCGCGGATACGACCGGCACCGGCGGCGAGGACGAGGACGTCAGCTGGCGTGGGCGGACCATGCACACCGATCTCGCGCGGCTGCGGCAGGGCCGGGTCGGTGCGCAATTCTGGTCGGTCTATGTCACCGCCGCCCTGCCGGAGCCCGAGGCGGTGCAGGCGACGATCGAACAGATCGACGTGACCAAGCGGCTGATCGCCCGCTACCCCGGCGATCTCGCGCTGGCGCTCAGCGCCGACGATGTCGCCAGGGCGATGAAGCGCGGCAGGATCGCTTCGCTGATGGGCATGGAAGGGGGCCATTCGATCGGATCGAGCCTTGCGGTGCTGCGCCAGATGTACGCCATCGGCGCGCGCTACATGACGCTGACCCATTCGAAGAACACACCCTGGGCAGACAGCGCCACCGACAAGCCGGAGCATGACGGGTTGACCGGGTTCGGCGAGCAGGTCGTGCGCGAGATGAACCGGATCGGCATGCTGGTGGACCTGAGCCACGTCAGCGAGGCGACCATGCTCGATGCGCTTGCGGTGGCGAAGGCGCCGGTGATCTTAAGCCATTCGGGCGCACGTGCCGTTAATGGGCATGCCCGCAACGTGCCTGACAGCGTGCTCGCGAAGCTGCCTGAAAACGGTGGCTTGGTCATGGTTGTCGGATTCCCAAGCTATGTCAGCGAGGCGCGTCGGCTATGGGGCGCGGCGATGGACGCCGAAGTGGCGCGGGCGAACGCGCTGTACCCCGGTGATCCCGATGCCGCGAAGCAGGCGGCAGAGACGTGGAAGGCGGCCAATCCCGAGCCGCTCGCGACGGTGTCCGAAATGGCCGACCATGTCGATCACATCCGCAATGTGGCCGGCATCGACCATATCGGCATCGGCGGCGACTACGACGGGATGCCGTCGGGGCCGGAGGGCATGGAGGATGTCTCAGGCTATCCCCGGCTGTTCGAGGAACTCGCCCGGCGCGGCTACGGTCAGGCCGATCTCGAAAAGATCGCCAGCCGCAACATGATGCGGGTGCTGCGCGCGGCGGAAGCCTATGCGGCGGCGCATGCCGGCGATCCGCCGATCGAATCGCCGGTGCCGAAGGACTGAGCCGCGCGCCGGTTCAATCCCGCAGCAGCTCGTTGATGCCGGTCTTGGAGCGCGTCTGGGCGTCCACCGTCTTGACGATCACCGCACAGTATAGCGAGGGGCCCTGCGATCCGTCGGGCAGCGGCTTGCCAGGCAGCGAACCGGGCACCACCACCGAATAGGGCGGGACCCGGCCCATATGCACTTCACCCGTCGCGCGGTCTACGATCTTGGTCGAAGCGCCGATGAACACGCCCATCGACAGCACCGAACCCTCGCCGACGATCACGCCCTCGGCGACTTCGGAGCGCGCGCCGATGAAGCAGTTGTCCTCGATCACCACCGGGTTCGCCTGCAGCGGTTCGAGCACGCCGCCGATACCGGCGCCGCCGGAGATGTGGCAGTTCCTGCCGATCTGTGCGCAGGAACCGACCGTCGCCCAGGTGTCGACCATGGTGCCTTCGCCGACGTAAGCGCCCAGATTGACGAAGCTCGGCATAAGCACCACGCCCTTGGCGATGAAGGCGCTGTGGCGCACCACCGCGCCTGGCACAGCGCGGATGCCGGCGTCGCGGAATCGCGCGTCGTCCCAGCCCGCGAATTTCAGTGGCACCTTGTCAAAGGCGGGAGCACCCGCCGCGCCGTAATCCATCACGCCGTTGTCGTTGAGGCGAAAGGAAAGCAGCACTGCCTTCTTGAGCCACTGGTTGACTGTCCAGCCGCCATTCCCGTCAGGTTCGGCGACGCGGCCCTTGCCCGAATCGAGCAGTTCCAGCGCCTGTTCGACAACGGCGCGGACATCGCTGCTGGCCGGCGTGACGCCGTCGCGCGCCTCCCAGGCGGCTTCGATCGCGGTTTCTAGGTCGGACATTGCGGGCGTCTCCATGAAGTTCTTAGTGTGACCGTATCTGCGCTCGCGCCTATCGCCTGCCGGTCCCAAGGACAAGAGCCCAGCGCCGCGTGCTTCCAGGGGCTAGCCTTCCGGCTTCATCAGCTCGTTGACGAAACTGATCAGCCCGGTCTGCCGGGTGCGGCGCTGGCGTT
>CAYPFE010000338.1:0-4019 GCA_964409895.1 uncultured Novosphingobium sp. | reverse complement strand
GACTGGACCTCAACCCCAGCCAGGGTCGACTCGGTGTCGAGGTCAAGTTGTTGAATGATCTCGTCGACGACCTCGGCTGCTGAAAGCGGATCGTCCCACGTTCGGACGGGGTCGTGTCCGTCTTGCCATAGCGCTAGCCCCCACTCGCCAAGCGGGTTGCTTCGCCAACCGAACTGGACATGGGCGCCCTGGTTATTGGTGAGGGTCATGACCCAGCCATGCAGCATGACGAGACCACAGACCTTGCCTGCGAGCTCCTCTCGAATGGCCGCTGGCGTTTCGGCATGGACCAGCTCGATCGCCGCAGCGGCGTCGTCTCGGTAACGGTGCAACACGCCCGCCGCTGCACGATCGGCCATCTCGACAGATGTCGTGTCGCCCATCTGAGCATGAGCTCCAATCACAGCTAGGGCGAGCCCGACGAGTCGCTGTCTCATAAACTCAATGCATCGTTCCGCCTGATGGCGAAGCTCGGCGAGTTCATCAAGAGGTTGGCCGAACTCACTGGGGAGATCCTCTGCCGTGTCCGCAGCGTGTTGAACCGTTGCCGCATTTTCGACGAGCTCGCCATACACGTTCGCCATCGTTGAGAGCATTTCGATCCAGCCGGCCGGCGCTTCACCGCTAGCTGTGCCATAGACGAAATAGCTGAGGCCGGATCCCTGGAGGAACAGCTCTGAGCCGTGCTGAGCGTGAGCGTTCATTACGCCGGCGAGATCGTTCTCCTCAAACAGTTGCCCATAGAGCTCGAACCCCGTCCAGTTGCATGTCGTGCATGTCAGGTCGGGAGAGTCACACCCGAGTGTGGGCGTGATGCAACAGCCGCCAAGAACTACATCGCCGTGCTCGGATGCCTCGAACAGTTCGGGGCCCGGCATTCCAAAAACGAGTTCTACCAGCGTTCGTTGTTTACAAGCCGGGCAGGTTTTGGGTGGTTTGACCGTGATCTCAAACGGAGTGACATCGCTCAAGTGGGACTTCTTTCTCTAGCTTCACTCCCCACTTTACGACGGGGGTGTGACACGCCCGTAGGCGCTTCGAGGCCTGCGTTAGCTGCCCAAACTCTCGCAGACTCGTCCGTCGCCGTCGCCATCAAGACTCGCAACGTCGCCAAAAACTTCGGCGTAACGGTCGTATAGCCGCTGAGCCTGTTCCCGGCTTACGAAGGACTCACAGTCGGGAAGAAGAGAGCGACACACAACCCCATCGCCGTCCTGGTCGAGTTTCGCAACGTCTCCGAAGTCCTCGAAGTAGAGGTCGTGCCACTCCTGAGCGTTCAACCAGGCATCTGGATCAGTCCGTTCGCCAAAGTCGCCGCAGTTCTTGGTGTTACCCGGGTTGACAAGATCCGAACTCTGCAGCGTGGTCGTGGCGGGGATCGAGGTATCCGAAGAGGACGACGTTGAAGGAACCGAGGGAAGAGTTGACGAGACGTCGTCGACAGCGACGACCTCCGTGCCATCTTCACTGCCGACCCGTTGCCAGACCAGAGCGACTGCAACCACAGCAGCCAGGACACACAACCCCACAGCGAAAAGCCCGAGTCCAGACTTTGCCGGGGCATCTCGATGAGCCTCAGCCAACGGAATCTTGGGCTCCACGGGTTTCGGCCCGCTCGGAGAGGGTCCGCTGGTGGCCCCGGCGACTGACGCTTGAGGTGTTGGCTGGGGTTGCTTGTCGGCTTCGAGCAACAGCTGACGGATCTGGTTTTGGTAGAAGGGCTGATCCGCCATGAATTGAGCATTGGATACGGTCAGCGTTGTCCAGCCGTCGGCACTTAGTGACTGGATGCGGCGGGTGAAGGCGTCGTGCTCCTGTTTCGTTTTGCCTTGACCGGAACCGGTTTTGTCCCAGCCCTCGACCTCAATAGCGATCTTGAGGTCCCGGCGTTCGATAGCGAAGTCGATGTGAAGCGTGCGGCCATCGTTCGCCGTGAAAGGCCTCTGCGGAGTCACCTCGTTGGGATTAAGACCCCGAACCTGCATCAGCACAAAGCGAGCAAAGTTCCACTCGAAGCCGTGACTCCCGGAGTTCAGGATCGTGGAACGCCAGTGGTTTTGCCAGGCCTTCCAATCTGCAAACTCCGGTGCGGTCACGCAACAAAGCTACCCCGGCAGGCGACGCCGGACGGGATTCCCTGAGCCGGTTCCTTCCCTGCCACCACAACCCGCTGGGTTCGCCGTCGCTGCCTAGTCTGACTACGGCGCTGGATAACAACGCCCTCGACATGAGCCCGAAATGACTCTTTCCAGATGCGCATTTCGTCGGCTAACGTGGGGGTTTAACAGCCCATTCACGGCACGTGGATGGCCGGGGTCTGGCCGCAGCCGGTACCCCATGGCATGGAAGAGGTCATGGGTTCAATTCCCCTTAGCTCCACTCCGAAACCGACGTGGACCGCATTGCGCCACGCGGAAATCGGCAACGAGCCAACCCGTTGTCTCGCCGCTCACCAAGGGCTCAGGGCGCGATTCTCATGACGAACCCTAAGGGTTCGTACGGTGGCGTTATGATCGCCTGCCAGTGAGCGCCACACCTACGACTCGTCACGGATTTGCTCATCAGCCGGCGCTTGATGGCCTTCGTGCTGTCGCCGTGTCGGTGGTGGTGCTGTACCACCTCGATTACGAAATGTTTCAAGGCGGCTACCTCGGGGTCGATACCTTTTTCGTTCTCTCGGGCTACCTGATTACGTCGCTGCTGATCAACGAACAACAGCGCCATGGCCAGATCGCGGTGGGAACGTTCTGGTCCCGGCGGTTCAAGCGTCTCCTTCCGGCGGTCGTCCTGCTGATCCTCGGTGTCGCCGCCTACGCCGAACTCGTTGCCGACAGCACCCGACTTGCCACACTGCGCGCCGATTCCCTGGCAACCCTCGGCTACGTCGCGAACTGGCGACTGATCGTGGCCAAAGCGTCCTATTTCGAACTCTGGTCGGAAGCGTCGCCGTTGCGCCACATGTGGTCACTCGCCATTGAGGAACAGTTCTACGTGCTTTGGCCAGTCGTCGTTTGGTTGCTCGTCGGCCGCCGCCAGGGTCGTCTCGGTGGGTTGCTTGGGCTGTGCCTCGCTGGATCTGCGGTGTCGGTAGCGGCCATGGCCTACCTTGCCGAACACAGCGACCGCTCTCGGGCCTACTACGGGACCGATACCCGAGTTCATGCCCTGCTGATCGGTGCGGCTCTGGCGGTCGTTTTGTCTCGCCGACCGCCAGCTTCAGCCACCGCGCAGCGGTTTGTTCACGCGGCCGGGGTGTGTGGTGCGGTCGGTATGGTCGTGGCCTTCCTCCGTCTCGGCGACGACGAGGCAGCCTTCTATTACGGTCTGTCCCCATTGTTTGCCATTGCCGTTGCTGTGGTGATCGCTTCCGGGGTCTCGGGACCAGGTTCGCCGATCCTTCGACTTCTCGCTCGGCGCCCACTGAAATGGCTGGGCGACATCAGCTACGGCGTGTACCTATGGCACTGGCCGATGATCGTCTGGCTCACCCCAAGTCGGGTCAACCTCAGCGGTTTCGCACTTGACGGGGTTCGGGTCGCTTCCAGTCTGGTGCTTGCTGCCCTGTCGTACCGTTTGGTTGAGCAGCCCATCCGCCACGGGACCCTTTCGGTACGGCGCACCGCAGTCGCCGCCGTTGCCGCCGTGCTCGTTTGCGCAGCGGTGGTGGTCGGCGCAACCCGTGGTGCCACCAGCAGCGACATGGAACCCACCACCGAGGCCGAAATCACCATCGTCACTCCCACCGTGACTGCGACATGGGCTCCGGTGACCACACCCGAGGATCCATCGACGGACTCCAACGACGAACGTCTCGCGTTCCCGACCACGGTCGGGCTCGTTGGCGATTCGGTAGCCGACACGTTGGCCGGTGCACTCGGTGATGAGTACGCGAGCCAGGGGGTCACCTTCGCCTCGGTAGCGATCTCTGGGTGCGGGGTCGCCGCTGGCTATGTGACCGACGCCAACCATGAGCCCATCGGTTGGGCTGACATCTGCATCGAGGCCGCTCCGGAAATGCA
>CAYPFE010000337.1:0-4022 GCA_964409895.1 uncultured Novosphingobium sp. | reverse complement strand
AGCGATTGCCAAAGCTGACGCCAGCAATACCGCCAGCCAGTTTACCGGCCCCATGCGCGGTCCTTCCGTTTACTGAAACAGCCCGAAAATAGCGCCCATGACGCTATAGATCACCGTCCAGTCGCAAGCGTCGATAAGGTAGAGCTTGAGTGACTTCAGGGCGAAAAGGTAATTCACGCCCAAAGACGTCGCGATGAAGCCGAGCCCGATGCCGCCGCCAACGATCGTGCTGACATAGACGCCCGGATGGCCGTAAGTCGCGAGCACGTGGCCTAACACCACGGCCGCGATGACATTGAGCAACGCCACGAGCGCGAAGATGCGCCCCATGTTGACGCCCTTGATCGATTCCTCGCTCAGCCCGCTTTCGCGCTGCCAGGCCTTGCCGAACAAAGGTCCGTACCAGACGCCGCCGATCGCGAAGCCTGCGAAGGCTGCCAGCAGCACAGCTATCCAGTTCATCTCCCACATGGTCCAATCTCCCAGCCAACTCTATTGACACTATAGCACAGACTTCGTGAGTTCGTGACATTTGCAAGGCGCGCGCCTATGCGCCGCGTCCAGCATGGCACAGGAAATTGCAACCCCGCCCAGAGTCGGCATGGTCAGCCTCGGCTGCCCCAAGGCGCTGGTCGATTCCGAGCGCATCCTGACGCGCCTGCGCGCGGACGGCTATGCCATGAGTGCCGACTATGCCGGCGCCGATGTCGTGCTGGTCAATACCTGCGGCTTCCTCGATTCCGCCAAGGAGGAGAGCCTGGCCGCGATCGGCGAGGCAATCGCCGAGAACGGCCGGGTCGTCGTCACCGGCTGCATGGGCAACGAGGCGGACGCGATCCGCGCGCGCTTTCCCGACGTCCTCGCGGTGACAGGCGCACACCAGTACGAGGCTGTTGTGGAAGCCGTCCACGAAGCCTCGCCGCCCGCGCGTGGACCGTTCGTCGACCTCGTCCCCCATGGTGATGTCAAGCTCACACCGCGCCACTATTCCTATCTCAAGATTTCAGAAGGCTGCAATCACGCCTGCAGCTTCTGCATCATCCCGCAGCTGCGGGGCAGGCTCGCCAGCCGGCGGATCGACGCGGTGCTGCGCGAGGCGGAAAAACTGGTCGTGGCCGGCACGCGCGAACTGCTCGTCATCAGCCAGGACACCTCGGCCTATGGCGTCGACACCCGCCACGAAGCGCGCGAGTTCCACGGACGTGACGTGCGCGCCCACATGACCGACCTTGCCCGCGAGCTGGGCGGCCTCACCGGGCCGGATGGCGAACGTCCATGGGTGCGGCTGCACTATGTCTATCCCTACCCACACGTCGACGAGGTGATCCCGCTGATGGCAGACGGGCTCGTTACCCCCTATCTCGACATTCCCTTCCAGCATGCGAGCCCCAGCGTGCTCAAGGCGATGAAGCGGCCAGCCAACGAAGCCAAGGTGCTCGAACGGCTGGCGGCGTGGCGCTCGGCCTGCCCGGACATTGCCATCCGTTCCAGCTTCGTCGTCGGCTTTCCCGGAGAGACTGAGGCGGATTTCGCCTATCTCCTCCAATGGCTGGAAGAGGCCCGGCTCGACCGCGTCGGCGCGTTCCGCTTCGAACCTGTCGAGGGGGCAGCAGCCAATGCCTTGCCCGGCGCGGTGCCCGAAGCGGTCAAGGAAGAGCGCTATGCGCGGCTGATGGAACTCTGCGCGAAAATCAGCGCGGAGAAGCTTGCCGCAAAGGTCGGACGCCGCCTGCCCGTGATCATCGACGACGTCGGCGAGGCGGACGAAGACGGCGACATCGGCGCCACCGGCCGCAGCCAGGCCGACGCCCCCGAAATCGACGGCAATGTCCTGATCCGCGATGTGCCGGAAACGCTTCGGCCCGGAGATGTCGCCGAGGTCCTCATCGAGGATGCGGACGCACACGATCTGTTCGGAAAAATCGCAGTCAAACCCTGATTGCAATTTTATCAACAGGTACGAAAGTTTTCGCACTTGCAACAAAAATGAGGCAGGTTCAACAAGGTCGGGCCTTTCAGGCATCCTCTCCCAAACTTCAAGGGGCCGGTCTTCGGATCGGCCCTTTTCTTTGGTTTCGCTTAGGCTAGGCTGCGTGGCATGGCATGCGCACCAGGCGATCAACCACTCGACGTTCTGATAATCGGCGCCGGCATTTCCGGCATCGGCATGGCTGCGCATCTGCGGCGCAAAAGTCCAGGCAAGCGGTTCGCGATCATCGAAAGGCGTGAGCAGCTGGGAGGAACCTGGGACCTGTTCCGCTATCCCGGCGTCCGCTCTGACAGCGACATGTATACGCTGGGCTATGAATTCGAACCCTGGCGGAAGGATCGTTCGATTGCCGAGGGAGACGAAATCCTTCGCTATCTCAATGCAGTGTCAGAGAAATATGTTATCGAGGATCAAATCCGCTTTTCCACCCGGGCCGTTGCGGCGAACTGGAATTCCGCCACGGGCCTTTGGACAGTCGCCCTGCAAGGTTGCGCCGGCGAACCGGCGACAGTCGCTGCGCGTTTTCTCTTCGTCGGTGCGGGCTATTATGACTACGACGATCCGCACAGCCCGGACATCCCCGGCCTCGACCAGTTCCAAGGCCTCATAATTCATCCGCAGTTCTGGCCTAATCATACTGATGTCAAGAACAAAAATATCATCGTTATCGGATCGGGGGCGACCGCGGTGACGCTGGTCCCGGCAATGGCCGGGGAAGCCGGACATGTCACCATGCTGCAGCGTAGCCCGAGCTGGTACGTAAGCATTCCCTCGCAAGACCGCCTCGCCCGGCTGTTGCGGCGGCTCCTGCCGGAGCGCTGGGCCTATCGCCTGATCCGCAGGATCAATTCGACGATCGTACAACAGCTCTTCGAAAGGTCCCGAAATAACCCTGGTAAGATGTCGGCATTTCTCATGAAAATGGTTCAAGAGAACCTGGGGGACAGCTTCGACGAAAACGCCTTCACACCGCATTATGGCCCTTGGGAGCAGCGCCTGTGCGTCGTGCCCGATGGCGACCTGTTCGATGCGATCCGTTCCGGGAATGCAAGTGTCGTAACCGGTGAGATCGCGACGGTCGAGAAAGACGGCATCGCCCTTGCCGACGGCCGCCGCATTCCCGCTGATATCATCGTCACTGCCACGGGTCTTCGCCTGGCAACGCTCGGCAAGATGACGTTCAGTCTCGACGGTGTGCCGCTCAAACCGCCAGACCATTTCTACTACCGCAATTGCATGCTCTCCAATGTGCCTAATTTCGCAGCGCTGTTCGGCTATCTCAACGCCGCCTGGACCGGGCGGGTCGATCTCGTCGCGGATTACCTGTGCCGCCTGTTCGAGCAGATGGACGCATGGGGCGCCGAT
This sequence comes from uncultured Novosphingobium sp., assembly GCA_964409895.1. Classification (GTDB taxonomy): domain Bacteria; phylum Pseudomonadota; class Alphaproteobacteria; order Sphingomonadales; family Sphingomonadaceae; genus Novosphingobium. The sequence goes on along the minus strand of CAYPFE010000337.1, from coordinate 667 downwards.
GTCGTGACGCCGGTACTGCCGGAAGACCACTGTCTTGTCGAAGGCGACCCGATTGCGGGTTTCTCTTCGGGCTATCTCAGGCGCGGCCGCCACCTGATACCGAAGACCGCGACGCACTGGCCCTGGCAGCTGCGCCAGGATTATCGCGCCGACCTGCGCGAGAGCCGCGAAGCGCCAATCGACGACGGCTGGCTGCACTTCGAGCGGACGCGCAGACGTGCTTGCGCAGTAGCCGACGGCATGCATTTGCCCTAGTCAGTCGCCATGTCCGATTCGTCCCGCATCTACACCGCCGCGCTGATCGTCATCGGCGATGAGATCCTGTCGGGCCGCACCCAGGATGCGAATATCGCCCAGGTAGCGAGCTGGCTTGGTATCCAGGGCATCCGCCTGGCCGAAGTGCGGGTCGTCGGCGATACCACGGAAGCAATCGTCGAGGCGGTGAACGCCCTGCGGGCCCGCAACGATTACCTGTTCACCACCGGCGGCATTGGCCCGACGCATGACGACATCACCGTCGATGCCGTCGCCGAAGCGCTGGGCGTGGGCGTCATGGTCCATCCCGATGCGCGCGCCATCCTCGAAAGCTATTACGAGACCCGCGGCGGCCTCACCGAGGCGCGCCTGCGCATGGCGCGGGTTCCGGACGGCGCAGAGCTGATCCAGA
>CAYPFE010000336.1:0-4052 GCA_964409895.1 uncultured Novosphingobium sp. | reverse complement strand
TCTATCGCTGCTCGGTTGCTGTAAGCAGCGGCGATGCCCGACTGGATGCCGCAAGCTGTGCAGCGCTTACGCTCCGATCGGCGATCAGCAGTGCATACTCGCCTGAGATATTCAATCACCCGGTGCGCGTTGTCTGGCGAAAGGACAAAGCTCACATCGAAGTGCCTGGCTACGATCAGCCCCCCGGGCTGGAAGCTGCCGTCCCGATATCGCCGGCTGCCGCCATTGCCGCTGCTGACGGCCAGAAACCCCGGGTTCAGGTCGAGGTCGCCGTGGACACGACTGGCGCCCCGTCAGATTGCGAGATCAAGCAATTCAGCTATAACGATTCCGCCGATCTCGCCGCGTGCGATCTGGTTCGCTCATCTGTCCGCTTCCAGCCAGGGAGGGACGTATTTGGCGAATTGGCAGCCGCGCAGGCAAGGGTCGTCGTCGATTGGGAGGCAATGCGGATCGAAATGGCTCCTGGGCCCTGGTGACTTGCACATCCGTTACCCAACACGGCACGCTTGGCGTCAGGCAATCGCTGTTGAGCTGAACAGCGACTGTCGAGAGGAAGGAAGCGGAAAGACTGGATGATCAAGGCGATCTTCTTCCTGAAGCGCAAGGCAGGGCTGACGCATGAGCAGTTCCGCGAGTGCTACGAGAGTCACGCTCGGCTGGGGCAGGACTGGTTCGGGCACCTGCTGGTAAGCTACGAGCGCAATTATGTCGGAGAGGTCCGGCGTTCGCGATCGCATGGGCGGGAACAGGCGGACTGGGAATACGACTGCATCACCGAATGGGTGCTTGCTTCGGAAGAGGCGCTGGAAAAGGTCTACCGCATCCTGCGCGATCCGGAGATTGGCCAGATCTTCTATGAAGACGAGGAGCGCTTCCTCGACCGTGAAGCGCTCTATTCGGTGGTCTGTCGCGAGGACGCTGTGGTCAACACCGGCACCGGGGGCGGCCACCTGTTTCACAGCCGCGAGGCTATGGGATGAGCACCCAGGCAGCCTCCGCCCCACTCACCGCTGCGCAGGAGTGGCGGCGGCGCTGGCCGCTGGTGCTGGCGGCCGCGGTTGGCTTCTCGTTTCATTCGATCATGACGTCCTATGCCGGGCTGTTCATCGGCCCGATCGGCGACGAGTTCGGCTGGACGCGCACCCAGGTGACGGCGGGCATGTCGCTGAGCTCGATCACCGTGACAGTGCTCTCGCCGTTCTTCGGCGTGCTGATCGACCGGTTCGGGACAAGGCGCCTCGCGCTGCCTGGCCTTGTCGCGAAATCCATCGTGTTCGCGGGCTTCGGTATGGTCAGCGATTCCGTGACGCAGTGGCTGGCTATCTGGTTCGTCTATGCGCTGACCTCGCTGGCGGTGAAATCGACGGTGTGGACGACGGCGGTCGCGGGCGTGTTCTCGGCAGGGCGCGGGCTGGCGCTCGGCGTGGTGCTGACCGGCACGGCGTTTGCACAGATGGTGGTGCCGCCGCTCGGCAATTTGCTTATTTCCCAGTTCGGCTGGCGCGACGCCTTCGCCTGGCTCGGTTTCGGCTGGGGCGGCATCGCCTTCGTGTTGTGCGTTCTGTTCCTGTTCGACGCTCATGACGACGCGCGCAAGGCCAAGGCCGCAGGCGAAATCACCGACACCAGCCTGCCTGGCCTGACGCTCACCGAAGCGATGCGCAACGTAGCACTATGGCGCATCGCGATTTCGACCTTCATCATGATGGTCTTCACCATCGCGCTGATGGTCCACCAGATCCCGATTCTGGTCGAGGAAGGCGTAAGCCGCACCAATGCGGCCTGGCTGGCGAGCATTGCCGGAGCGGCGGGGATCGCGGGAAAGCTCATCACCGGTCAGCTGCTCGACAGGTTCGATCCGAATTGGGTCGGCGGAATCACGCTTGCCGCCAGCAGTCTCGGCTTCGCGCTGCTCTTGGAGACCTTCGGCACGATCTGGGTGATCGTCGTCGCCATGGTGATCAACGGCTATGCCTCGGGCAGCAAGCTGCAGGTCTGCGCCTACCTCACCTCGCGTCACGCGGGGATGAAATATTTCGGCACGATCTTCTCGATCATGGCGAGCCTGATCGCGCTCGGCTCCGGCATGGGACCGGTGATCGGCGGCATCGCCTACGACCTCTACGGCAACTACGTGCCACTTCTGGCAGGAGGGATTGCAGGTTCGCTGGTGAGCGCGGCGCTGATCTTCTGGCTCGGGCCCTATCCAGACTGGGAGGTGAAAACTCCGGAAGACGGCGCGGCGGCATAGCTTCAGCCGATTCATCTTTACAAGGGCATTTCCCGGCGCTAACGGCGCCGGCCATGTCCGATCCCGCGATCAAACCGACCAGCCCGAAAACGACCCGCATCGGCGGGGCGATCCGGGTTGTGCGCGCAGGACGCGGCTGACACCCCGGACACAGCCCCGCCGGAGCGCGGGGCGGCACCTTCCAAGCCGAGCGCCCGGCGCCTCCGCCCGCATCAGGAGACGCATTACATGACTTCCATCATTACCCTTCCCGCTCGTCCCAATGTCGGGATTGTCGGTGCGACCGGCCTCGTCGGCACAATGATGCTCGAATTGCTGGCAGAGCGGAATTTTCCACTGGGGTCACTGCGCCTGTTTGCTTCGGCTCGCTCGGCGGGTTCGACGCTGCGGTTCGGTGGTGAGGACATCGTTGTCGAGGATGCTGCGACGGCGGACTATGCTGGTCTGGACGTGGTGTTCTTCTCGGCGGGAGGTTCGACCTCGAAGGCGCTGGCGCCGAAGGTTGCGGCGGCAGGGGCCATCGTCATCGACAACTCCTCGGCCTGGCGCAGCGACCCGGAAGTCCCTCTGGTGGTCGCCGAGGTCAATCCCGATGCGCTGGCTTCGATCTCCAAGGGCATCGTCGCCAATCCCAATTGCACGACCATGGCGGCGATGCCGGTGCTGAAGCCGCTCCACGATGCTGCAGGGCTCAAGCGGCTGGTGGCGAGCACTTACCAGGCGGTGTCGGGCGGCGGCGTCGCCGGAGTCGAAGTGCTGCGCAAGCAGGCTCAGGCGGGCGCTGCGGATTGCGCGGCCTTGGCGCGGAACGGCGATGCTGTCGATCTCGGCCCGGTTGAGAAATGGGCGGTCCACATGGGCTACAATGTCGTGCCGCTCAACTACGAGGTGGTCGAGGACGGCTACACCGAGGAAGAGATCAAGCTGCGCGACGAAACGCGCAAGATCCTTGGCCTTCCGGGGCTCCCAGTGGCGGGGACCTGCGTGCGCGTGCCTGTCTTCACCGGCCATTCGCTATCGATCTACGCCGAGTTCGAACGGGCAATTTCGGCGGAGGACGCGTTGCGGTTACTGGAACAGGCTCCCGGCGTTGTCGTCACAGAAGTGCCCAATCCGCTCGAAGCGACAGGGCGCGATCCGGTCTTCGTCGGCCGAGTGCGCGCCGATCCGACGGTCGAACACGGCATCGCCCTGTTCGTCGTCGGCGACAATCTGCGCAAGGGCGCCGCGCTCAACGCGGTGCAGATCGCGGAGGTGATGCTTGAACGATCCTAGCTGACGGCGACTTTGAGCGCATCCACGAGGTCGGTACGTTCCCAGGGAAAGTAGTCCCCGTCCGCCTGCCGTCCGAAATGGCCATAGGCGGCGGTTCGGCGGTAGATCGGCTTGTTGAGGCCAAGCCCCTCGCGGATACCGCGCGGGGTGAGGCCGCCGAGCCGTTCAGCCGCGACCTTGGCGATCGCCGCTTCGAGCACGTCGTCGCCGACACTGCCTGTGCCATGGGTATCGACGTAGAGCGAAAGCGGCCGAGACACGCCGATCGCATAGGCGACCTGGATCGTGCAGCGCTTCGCCAGCCCCGCCGCGACGATGTTCTTGGCGAGGTAGCGTGTGACATAGGCCGCCGAGCGGTCAACCTTGGTCGGGTCCTTGCCCGAGAATGCGCCGCCGCCATGGGGTGAGGCACCGCCATAGGTGTCGACGATGATCTTGCGGCCGGTCAGCCCGGCATCGCCATCGGGCCCGCCGATCTCGAACTTCCCGGTGGGATTGATGTGCCAGGCGGTTTCGTCAGACA
>CAYPFE010000335.1:0-4054 GCA_964409895.1 uncultured Novosphingobium sp. | reverse complement strand
GAATGGTGGGCGTAGAGAGAGTTGAACTCCCGACCCCTGCGATGTCAACACAGTGCTCTACCACTGAGCTATACGCCCACGACATTCGATGAGCTGCCGGGATGGCCCGGCTGCGGACGAGCCCTTAGCGAGCCCGTCATGGCGATGCAAGCGGCTTTGCCGGAACTCTCTCGCGCCGCTGACGACCAGTCAGATGCTGGCCTGCTCGCCGTGGTCGAACAGGCGCTGCACTTCGAGCACGAGGTCACGCAGGTGGAAGGGCTTCGACAGCAGCTTTGCCTGCGGAGCTTCCTTGCTGGCGCGCAGGGCAACCGCGGCAAAACCGGTGATGAACATGACCTTCGTATCGGGAGACATTTCCGCGCAGCGTTGCGCCAGTTCGATCCCGTCCATTTCCGGCATGACGATATCGGACAGCAGCAGGTCGAAATGCCGGCTTTGCAGATAGGGCAGGGCTTCCGTGCCGCGATCGACCGCCGTGACACGATACCCGGCGTTCTCCAGGGCCCTGGCGAGGTAAGTGCGCATGGCTTCATCGTCTTCGGCAAGCAGGATGCTGATCATGGTCCCCGTCCGGAAAATGGCAGAAGACCGCAACTGCGGCCTGTTCGAAGCCCCTATACCAGCCATCCGTTAACATTCTTGCCCCGATTTGCATGTGACCGGCTTTGACACAGCTTTGCGAAAAGGACAGCTATCGCACTCATGCGCAAGACTGTCGGTGAGAATGATTCGCGAAGACGCTCGGGGGGGCGCATTCCAGATTCGGCGGCTGTTCCAGCCTTTACGCTGACGGGGCCGCACCCCTCCGCGATTCCGGTAGTCATTGCAGTCCCTCATGCTGGGCGCGCCTATACCCCTGAATTGTTGCGTGCCATGCGCAACCCGGGCGAGGCCGCACTCAAGCTTGAGGACCGTTATGTGGACAAGCTTGCTTCGTCGGTCGCGGTTGCAACTGGCGCGATGTTGCTAGTCGCCAACGCGCCTCGCGCGATGATCGATCTCAACCGGGCGCCCGACGACGTTGATTGGACGATGTTTGGAGGGCGTAAGGAAGGAAATGTCGGCAGCTACACGCCAAGCAGGCGGGCGCGCAGCGGGCTTGGTCTGATCCCGCGCCGACTGCCGGGTCTGGGGGAACTTTGGAAGCGTGGCCATGACGAGGCCGAACTTGTAGCGAGGATCTCGGGTGTCCATGAACCCTATCACGCGGCACTAGGCGAAGTGCTTGAGGAATTGCGGGAAAGATGGGGCGCGGCACTGCTGATCGATCTGCATTCGATGCCGCCAATCTCCCTGGGCGCCGGGCTTGCTTCGCCGGAATTCGTCGTCGGCGACCGGTTTGGCGCCACCTGTCACGGCAGCCTTGTCGCAACCGCCTTTTCATGGTTCGGCGAACGGGAGAGCCAGGCTGCGCATAACCGGCCCTACGCGGGAGGTTATGTGCTCGAACGGCATTCATCACCATCGGCCGGGTTGCACGCGATGCAGATCGAAGTGGACCGGACCTCTTACCTTGATGCCAGGGGTGCCGAGCCGGGGCCTGGCTTTTCCGACGTTGTCGCCACGCTTACCGGACTTGTCCGCAGGCTCGCCGCTGAAGTGTGCGCATCAGGGCGCACGTCCGCCGATTCGGGCTGGCAGGAAGCCGCAGAATAAAAAACCACCCCGCGCAAATGCGCGAGGTGGCCAAGGTTCAGGGAGGAAGTGCACATTGTGCACCCTGTCTCATCGGACCATGAGGGTAGCACCGACAAGACCTGCACACCATATGTCACTGCCCAGAGTCATGCAAGCAAAGAAAGCTTAGCGCGCTAAGCACCTATCGCGGCCTCCAGTGCGCACACATGAATGACCGAAAGGCTCTATCAGGACGGTAGCTGTGCCTGCGATTTCGGCACCTTGCCCTGATCGGTCTGGCGAGCGAAGATGTCGCGCACGAGCTCCAGCGAGAAGAGGTGGGCATAGATCAGCTGCAGGAGACCGTTCTGGTTCCAGCTGCGCAGCACATCGCCGCGCAGGTCGCGCAGCTTTTTCTCGTCCACCATTCGGAAACCCCGGTACATCAGCGGCTCTTTCTGACCGTCGATCTGGATGCTCAGTTCGCCATCGATCAGCAGGTTCTGCTTCGTGATTTCCTGGATGAAATTGCCGGTCTTGCCGCCGGCCATTTCGAATTGCTCGCAGAAGTCCAAGGTCGCCTTGCACGTATCGGATGGCTGGTCGCCATCGAACAGGGCCATGCCATCGTCGAATTCGCCGACCAGCTCGCTGGTCGGATCGAAGCATAGCGAGAGTTCCTCGCTGTCCTGGTTCAGCCGTGCCAGCAGGAAGGGATAGCGCCGCGCATAGGCAGGCATGTAGATCGGCGTATTGAGGGCGCCATCGTCGCCGACAAAGACATTGACGCCTTCGTTCATCCCCATCAGCGCAAGCGGCACGGTGTCGTCGCCCGAGGAAAACACGATCGGGAAATGACGGCCGGCAGCCGGGAATTCCTCAACCGTGAGCGGAACCGCATGCTGGTTGATCAGCCAGGTTGCCTTGTCCGTCTGGCGCGAATGCCATTTGGCATGCTCCTGCTTGTTGAGGGGAACCAGATCCTTGTAGAACAGCGGCAGGGCTTGGGCTGTTGGCGCGGTCGCCATTGTCATTCTCCGTGCAGGGTCAGATGAAGGGGGGCCTTTAAGCGTTGAGGCTGCCCGGTGCAAGCGCTGCGCCGCGCAGGCCGGCGCGCGTAAATTCAGACGAGCTTGCCGGGATTGAGCAGTCCCTCCGGGTCGAGAGCTTGTTTGACGGCGGCCATCATCGACAGCGCAACCGGGTCGCCCAGCCGCGCGAGCTCGCCGCGTTTGAGCTGGCCGATGCCATGTTCGGCCGAGATCGACCCGCCCCATGCGGTGACGAGGTCATAGATCTGGCTGCTGATGCGGCTGCCCTGATCCTCGAACCAGCGCTCGGCGTTCTCGATTCCCGGCGCGATAACGTGGAAATGGACGTTGCCGTCGCCAAGATGCCCGAAGGCGACGACCTGGGTGCCGGGCCAGGCCGCCTCGACTTCAGGGATTGCCGCATCGACGAATTCCGGCATCAGTTCCACCGCCACCGAAATATCGTGCTGGACGGCGGGTCCGCGTTCCTTTTCGGCCGGTGCTATGGAATCGCGGAGCTGCCAGAAAGCTTCCGCCTGCGTCTCGTTCGCGGCGAACACCGCGTCTTCGAGTAGCTCCTGCTCAACGGCATCGGCCATCATCGCCTCGCAGCGGTCTCTGAGCTCGGCCACGGAGGCCCGGTCCGCCACGACCTCGATCAGCACGTGCCAGGGATAATTCGCGGCAATCGGGCGCCGTGCACCGGGCAGGTGTTCCACGACCGCGTCGAGACAGGGGTCAGGCAGGACTTCGAAGCCCTCGAGCGCGTCGCCAACCGCATTCTCGCAGTGAATCAGCAAGGTTCGTGCCGCTGTCAGCGAGGAAACGCCGGCCCAGATCACCACGCGCTCGGCAATGGCGGGCACGAGTTGCAAGGTCGCGGCGGTGACAATCCCCAGCGTGCCTTCCGAACCGATCAGCAGCTGCTTGAGGTCGAACCCCCGGTTGTCCTTCTTGAGCGGTGTCAGCATCGAATAGATGCTGCCATCGGCGAGCACCGCTTCCAGCCCCAGCACCAGCGCGCGCATCGATCCGTGGCGCAAGACCTGGGTGCCGCCGGCATTGGTCGAGATAAGCCCGCCAATGGTTGCGGACCCCTTGCCGCCGAGCGTCAGGGGAAAACGCAGCTGCCGTTCGGCCACCGCCTCGTGCAAGATTTGCAGCACAACGCCAGCTTCGCAGGTGACCCTGCGTGTGTCCGTGTCGATCGCGCGGATCGCGTCCATCCGCCGCAGGGAAAGCAGCAGAGCCTCGCCTGTCGCATCCGGAGTAGCACCACCCACCATACCGCTGTTGCCGCCTTGAGGCACGATCGGCACGCCATGTGCGGCGCACAGTCTGACCAGTGCGGCAAGCTCCTCGGTGCTGGCAGTGACTTCAGGTAAAGCAAGGTGACTATCCGC
>CAYPFE010000334.1:0-4057 GCA_964409895.1 uncultured Novosphingobium sp. | reverse complement strand
AAGGAGCCTTCGTAGGTGCCGGGCCTGAGGTTGGCGATTTCCTGGCGTGTGCGGCGCTCGGCATAGTCTATGAGCGCATTGATGATGCCTTCGAGGCGTTCCAGCCCGTATTTGCCGATCAGTGCTGCGAGCCGTTTCGCACCGACATTGCAGCCGCCCAGCAGCGCTTCGAGATCGCCCATCAGCTTGTCCGGCGTACGGCTGTTGGCTGTCAGCAGCGCGATCAGCGTGCGGTTGGGCTGTCCAGCTTCGTGAAAACGCATCGGCGGCAGGATCAGGCCCTCGTGGTAGATCTCAGTGGCGTTGGCCGGCAACCCGCCTGCCGACATGCCGCCTACATCTGCGACATGGATCAGCGTGCCGGTGAAGAAGGCCGGCTTGCCGTCATGGAACACCGGCTTGAACAGCAGGATGTCATTCGAATGAATGCCGCCGCGAAACGGGTCGTTTGTGAGATAGACGTCGCCGTCCTGCATCGTTTCCAGCGGGAAGTCCGTGATGACTTCGCCTAGCGAGGGCCTGAGGCTGCACAGGTGCAGCAGCGGCGTGCTGTCGCTTTGGGCAACGAGCCGGCCCGCCGCGTCGAAGATCGCGTTCGAGGCGTCTCCGCCCTCCTTGATCGAGGTGGAGTAACCGCCGCGCACCACCGCCGTCCCCATCTCGGCGCTGATGTTATTGAGCGCGCTCCTGACGATTTCCATGGTGATGGCGTCTTGCGATGCGATCGCGTCCATTGGTTCCTCTCCCGGCCTTGTCGCGACTCCTCTCCCTTTGCCGGGGGAATCGCCCATGCCTGTTGCGGCGATGATTACAGAAACGCAGCGCCAAGACTACGGCGAATCCACCGTCCAGTTACAGGTCGGTCTCCGGCTTGTAGCCGCTTCCCTGCATGACGATGGTTTCGAGCATCACCACTTTCTCCCGGCGCTGTGCGGCCGAACTCCCGAACATCGCATCGTCGTCGGCAAGGCCGAAATTGTGGATGGGGCCGAAGGGCAGGCGATCGAGCCCCTGTGTGGCCACCTCGTCGGGCGAGGCCAGGCCTTCCTCCTCGCGCGTGCCGACCTTGACGCCGCGCCCCTCGCGCCGGCGGCGATAGCCCTCCGTGTCGGTGCGGCCGAGCACGATCGACAGCACGTCGACGCCATAGACCCTGAGTTCCGACCACAAGCTTTCTGCGAAATTGAGCTGGAACGCCTTGGCGGCGCAATAGATCGCGAGATATTTGCTGCCGCCATAGCAGGCGCCGGAATTGACCAGCAGGATGCCGCCCCGGCGCCTGGCTTTCATACGTTGTCCGAAGTGATGGACGCAGCGCAGCATGGTGTCGACATTGATGCGGCCGAGCGCGATCCAGTCGTCGATGTCGTGTTCGAGGAAGCGCTCGCCCTGCCAGTCGGCCCCGGCATTGCCGATATAGAGCCCGACCTCGCGGTCGCCTGCAGCAGCGATGATCTGTGCCGCTGCATCGTCCTGGGCGAGGTCGATGCTGGCGGTGATCGCCTCGACGCCGTAATCCCCCCTAATTTCCCCGGCGACTTCCTCCAGCGGTCCGTCCTTGGCAACGAGCAGGCAGTTAAGTCCCTTCTCGGCCACCTGGCGCGCAAAGCACCGCCCGGTCCCTTCCGATGCCCCGGCAATCACCGCCCATGGCCCGTAGCGCTCGCCGAATTCCATCTCCGCTCTCCCAAGCCGCTTGATTTGCGCTGCCGCTTAAAACACACTCGCGCGCGGCTGGATACATGAGAACGACACCGGCCGGATCGGAGGGGAAGATGGCCAGCGAAGCAGGCGGGCGGCAAGCCGGCATCTATTATGGCTGGATCGTGCTCGGCGTTTGCATGGCGATGCTGATGGTTATGGTAGGGACGACGATCAATGCCTTCGGGCTTTATGTTGTTCCGGTATCCGAGGCCTTCGGCATTTCTCGCGCCACCATGAACACCGGCATGATCCTGATGAGCGCAGGTTCGGCGGTGGCGGCGCTGATCGTCGGACGCATGCTCGACCGATACCCGATACGCCTGATCATGCTAGCGAGCATCTGGCTGCTTGCCGCAAGCCTGATCACCTTTGGTGTGTCGCAAAGCGTCTGGCTGAGTGCCGCGATGATCTCATTTCCAGTCGGTTTCGCGATGAAGGGCATTGGCATCCTTACCGCGCCCAGCCTGATCGCGCGCTGGTTCAAGGTTCATCGCGGTAAGGCGATGGCGATCCTGATGATGGGCATGTCGCTGGGACCGATCCTGGTGGTGCCGGTGATCGCCTGGCTGATCGATTATGCCGGCTGGCGGCAGAGCCTCGTCATGATCGGGGTGGCCGTTGGTATCGTCATGACCCTGCTGCTTCCCTTCATTCGGCAGGATCCGGGGCCCGACGACCATGAGACGCGACATAGGGACGAACTTGCCTCCGACGCAACTGCACCTGCGGGCGCGGGGACTTTCACTACCATGCAGGTCTTCGCCATGCCCCGCTTCTGGGCGATCGCTTCGGGCACGGCGCTCACGATGGCAGTGTTCCAGGGAATCCTCGTCTCTCTGGTCCCGCTGGCAATCGACCTGGGCTTTACCACGACCAGGGCGGCGACGCTTATGTCGGCGATGGGCATTGCCGCGATTGCCGGAAAATTCACTGTCGCGCTGATTGCCGACCGCTTTGAGCGGCCGGTTATCCTCGCGGTGCTGTTTTCGCTGATGGCGGTGGCCTGTGCACTGCTGCTGCGCGCTGACAGCTATATCTTGCTGGTCGCCTGCAGCGCGATCATGGGCATCTCATCGGGCGCGTCGATGCCGGTGTTCCTTGCGCTGCTGGCCGACCGCTTCGGTGCACTGTCGATGGGCACCGCCAACGGCAACGCGACTTTCGTTATCGCCGTGCTCACCGCGGTCAGCGTGCGCTTTGCAGGCGAAGTGTTCGACCGCACCGGCAATTACGACCTGATGTTCGTCAGCTACATTCCGGTCGCGCTGTTCGCCGCCATACTGATATTCCTGACCCGGTTCAGCCGCCCGGATGCCGCTCCCGTAGTGGCGGCGGGCTGAGCGGCGGCGATCCCCCTTTACGCAGGAAACGCGAAATGACGACAATTGATCCGAACGCCCGCGCCGAGACAGGGCGCCGCATTGCCGCAGAGATCGGCATCGCCCTTTCCGGAGAACCGGAAACGCCGGTGCAGGCGGCACTGAGGGATTTCGTATGCGCCGAAGTCTGGTCCCGGCCGGGCCTCGACCGCCGCGCCCGCTATATCATCTCGATCACCGGTGCCGCCAATGCGGCAGGTTCCGACCACCTGCTTGAGTCTTTTCTTCGCGGCGCATTGGAGCAGGGCGCGTTGACGCTCCTGGAATTACGCGAGATTGCGCTGCATCTGACGGGATACGCCGGTTTCTCGCAGGCGCTGCGGCTGGACGCAGCGATCTCCCGTGTGGCCGATGCAATGGGCCTTCCACCGGCCCGCTGCCGCCCGTTGCGCGCCGAAGCCTGCAGCGTCGAGGAGCGGGAGCAGCAGGGCGTTCGACGCATCTCCGAGGTCATGGTCAACCAGAGCCAACCGATGGCAACGCCCTTCATGGAAGCCGGCATTCACGGCTATGTCTTTTCCGAAATCTGGACACGCCCGGAATTGGATCAGCGCTCGCGCCGCTGGGTTACGCTGACCGCCGCCGCCGATACGCAGGCGCCGCGCGCCGTGCGCAGTCATGCCTATTCCGCGCTCGCCAGCGGCGACGTTACCGCGGACGAACTGTTCGAATTCGTGCTGCACTATGCCGTTCATGGCGGTCACACCCGCGGCTCGACGATGGAAGCGCTAGCCTTCGAGATGTCCGCCACGGTAGAACAGGGTGAGCCATTTCCTGCGGTGTGATTGTCGCTTGGGTTTTGCGCAGACGGTCAATTTGCTCCAGTAGCAGGCAAGACCGCGCATATCGTAACGTGATAGCTCGTCCCTACTGAAACACGCGGCCTTGCGGGCGATACTCAGGATTGCAACTTGATTGGTTGATCTGCCCCCAGAAAAGTGGGCCATTTTGAGAGTTAGAGAACCGGCTATTTA
>CAYPFE010000333.1:0-4064 GCA_964409895.1 uncultured Novosphingobium sp. | reverse complement strand
TCATCGTCGTCGTGCCAATCGACCCGCAGACGAGACCGAACAGCACCTTCGCCCAGGGTATCCCGCCGCCTCCGGCCGATGCCGCCTGGGTGTTCTCGCCGGCCTGCTCCGGCTCGTCCGGCGCTGCCGTGAATGTCAGCGCCAGGAACACGGCGACGGGCAGCGCGAACAGGTAGACCAGGAAGGCGTTGCGCCAGCCGAACTGGCCGACGAAGCCGATCAAGGCGGTGAAACCGAGCGTACCGATGGTCCCTGCAACCACGTAGAAGCCGAGCCAGCGCTCCCGGCCTTCGGCGGCGACCCGCGTGGTGATCAGTGCCATCGCCAGCACGCCGGCAGCCGCATTGACCACGCCCAGCACGATGCGGCTGGCGACGATGAGGTAGAGATTGTCGAGCACGTAACCCGCCGCTCCCGCCAAGCCGTAGATCACCAGGCAGACAAGGAGCAGGCGCAGCTGTCCGACCTTCTCCGACAAAAAGCCGCTCAGAAGCGCGCCGAAGATCATCGCGGCGCTGAGCCCGGAAACCATCAGCCGGACCAGCACGCCGGCATTAGGCTCGCTGGAGAAATATTCGGTGATGCGCGGCATTACCGGCGACAGTCCGCCCTGAGCCAGACCGCTCAGCGGCCCGAGGCAGCACAGCGCGATACAAGCCAGCAGCGGCAATGCCGCCGCGCCCGCACCTGCGGTCTGCTTATCAGACGTCATCCCCCTGCTCTCCCCCTAACGCCGGAATCCCTGTCCTCGGCGCAAATGCGGAGACTGGACAGCACCCGCCGGGAGATCAACCTAATTCGTCACCGTCCGGCCAGGGCGGTCCCTTGAGTTCCAGAGCATTACCCTCGGGGTCGGCAAGATAGATGCTTGGCCCCTGCCCTTCGGCGCCATAGCGCGAGGCGATTTCGGCGCCTTCGATCCCGTGGCTTGCCAGATGCGCGAGGATCGCGTCACCGTCCCAGGGTTCGACGCGCAGGCAGACATGATCGACATTGCGCCCGCCCTTGCCCGGCGCCGCTCCGCCCTGCTGCCCGAGCCTGCCGTTGACATCGACGAAATCGATCAGCGCGCTTCCCGCCCTGAGCTGCACCAGACCGAGGTCCGCCACCTCGCGTTCGACCTGAGCTCCCAGCACCTCGCCATACCAGCGGATCATTGCCGCCATGTCCGTCACCCGGAAGACGACATGGTCGATGGCGGAAAGCCGGATCATGACGACAGCGCAGCGACTCCTGGCAGCTCCCGGCCTTCCATCCATTCGAGGAAGGCGCCGCCAGCCGTTGAAATATAGCTGAAATCCTGTACCACCCCGGCATGGTTGAGCGCGGCCACGGTATCGCCGCCGCCGGCCACGGAAATCAGCGAGCCTTCCTGGGTCAGCGCCGCCGCCGTCTTCGCCAGCGCCACCGTCGCGGCATCGAAGGGCTCCATCTCGAAAGCCCCCATTGGGCCGTTCCACACCAGCGTCCGGCAACACTTGAGCACATCCGCCAGTCCCTCGACCGCAGCGGGACCGACGTCGAGAATCATCTCGTCGGCGGCGACTTCGTGGACGTTGCAAGTCCGCAAGCTTGCCGGATTGGCGGCGAATTCCTTGGAAACCACGACTTCATACGGCAGGTGGACGGTGCAACCCGAGGCATCCGCTGCCGTAAGGATTTCATTCGCCGTTCCGGTGAGGTCATGCTCGCACAGCGACTTGCCGACATCGACGCCCTTGGCGGCGAGGAAGGTGTTGGCCATGCCTCCGCCAATAATGAGGTGATCGACCTGCGTGACAAGGTGCTTCAGGACATCCAGCTTCGAAGAGACCTTCGCCCCGCCGACCAGCGCCGCCACCGGCTTGACCGGGCTGCCCAGCGCCTTGTCGAGCGCTTCGAGCTCGGCCTGCATCGAACGTCCGGCGTAGGCAGGCAACGCATGGGCGAGTCCTTCTGTAGTGGCATGGGCGCGGTGGGCTGCGGAAAAGGCATCATTGACGTAGAAGTCGCCGATCGCCGCGACCGCCTTTACGAGGTCGGGATCGTTCTTCTCCTCGCCCTTCCAGAAGCGCGTGTTCTCGAGGATAGCGATGTCGCCCGGGCGCAAGATACCGATTGCCTGAGCGGCGACCGGCCCGGCGATTTCGGGCACGAACATCACTTCCTTGCCCAGCACCCGCTCGACCGCGCCGACGACCAGGCTCAGCGACATGGTTGAAACGCGGTCACCCTTGGGCCTGCCGAAATGGGCGAGCAGCAGCACCTTCGCGCCCTTGTCCGCCAGTTCGAGGATGGTCGGCGCCGATGCGCGCACGCGGGTGTCGTCGGTGACGAGCCCGTCCTGCATCGGCAAGTTGAGGTCGACGCGGACCAGCGCGGTCTTGCCGGAAATGTCGGAGAGGTCGTCAAGTGTTCTGAAGTGCGATGACATTGCTGATGAAACCCGTTCGTCCTGAGCTTGTCGAAGGACTGCCCTTCTTCAGGCGTTGCGCTACAAGAAAGGACAGCCCTTCGACAAGCTCAGGGCAGACGGATTTATGGATTTCCCAGAATTCTCACTTCATCGCCCACAGCGATCTTGCCGTCGCTCAGCACGACGCCCAGCACACCGCCGCGCCAGTCGGGCTCCAGCGCCTGCCGGAGGCCGGGCCTGATTTCGTCCATGCGGCGGCAGGGATCGCATTCCATGGTCGTCTCGATCCGGCAGTCATCACCAATGGCGATGACGTGGCCGTAATCGCGCGGCAAGCGAAGTCCCTCGACCAGCAGGTTGGCGCGCCTGACGTACCAGGGAAGCGCCTCATCGCCGGAAAGGCCGAGTTCTGCCATGGCCGCATTCCAGCTTTCCAGCTCGATCAGCGCGACCTGGCGGCCCTTCATGCGCAGTGTGGTGCCGCGGCCGTCGCCCGCGACTCCTGCCTCGACAGTGACGCTGGCGCGGGACAGCTCTTCCATCGGCGCTCGCGGACCTGCGTGCCGCGCGATGCCTGCGAGCCGTCCCATCGCCGCTACCTCCTCACAGGAAGCTCGCCATCACGCCTGCGGTGTCGATCATCCGGTTGGAGAAGCCCCACTCGTTGTCATACCAGGAGACGACGCGCACCAGCTTGCCTTCCATCACCGTGGTTTCGAGGCTGTCGATGGTCGAACTCGCCGGATAGTGATTGAAGTCGGACGAAACCAGCGGCTGGTCGGTGTAATCGAGCACACCCTTCATCGGGCCTTCAGCAGCAGCCTTGAGCGCGGCGTTGATTTCCTCCTTCGAGGTATCGCGGCCAGGCGTGAACACCAGGTCGACCAGGCTGACGTTGGGGGTCGGCACGCGCACCGACGATCCGTCGAGCTTGCCGTTCAGCTCCGGCAGCACCAGGCCGACCGCACGGGCAGCGCCGGTGGTGGTCGGGATCATGTTCTGCGCCCCGCCGCGCGCGCGCCGCAGATCCGAATGGATCTGGTCGAGCATGCGCTGGTCGTTGGTGTAGCTGTGGATCGTCGTCATGAAGCCGCGTTCGATCCCAACGGTGTCGTGACAGACCTTGGCCATCGGCGCCAGGCAATTGGTGGTGCAGCTGGCGTTGGAGACGACGACGTGATCGGCGGTCAGCGTGCCATGGTTGACACCATAGACCACGGTGTTGTCGACGCCCGTCGCAGGTGCGGAAATCAGCACGCGCTTGGCGCCCGCTTCGAGGTGCGGCGAGGCCTTGTCCTTGTCCTGGAAGAAACCGGTGCATTCGAGCACGATGTCGATACCCTGCGCGGCGTGCGGCAGCTTGCCAGGGTCGCGCTCGGCAGTGACGATGATGTCACGGCCATTGACGGTCATCACACCGTCGCCGGCCTTCACGTCGCCCGGAAAGCGGCCATGGGTGCTGTCATGCGCAAACAGCAGCGCATTGGACTTGGTATCGGCCAGGTCGTTGATCGAGACCAGTTCGAAATCGTGATCGCTGCGCTCGAGCATGGCCCGGGCGACGAGCCGCCCGATACGTCCGAAACCGTTGATCGCAACCTTGGTCGCCATGAATTTATCTCCTGCTAGACTTCGAAGTGTTCCTTGATTTTCGGCACGATGGCTTCGG
>CAYPFE010000332.1:0-4108 GCA_964409895.1 uncultured Novosphingobium sp. | reverse complement strand
AGTCTTCACGATGCAGCCCTCCAGCGCGATATTGCCTGTCAGCACAGCAAGCCCGCCGTCCTTGCTGAAGGCGTGTTCCGCATTGCGGATGACTCCCCCCTTGCGGTCAATGTCGATATCCCAGCGGCGCTCTTGGCTGAAAGCGACCTGCGTTGGCACCCCGCCAGGCGCGGCGCTGAACAGGCTGCGTGCCGCCTCGCTGTCGGTCACCGCGATGTCCCAGCGTGCAATGGCATCACCGAGCGTGCGGCTGTGCACGGTCGGGACATCGCGATTGAGCAGTCCGGCGCGGTCGAGCTCGCCCAGGAGCGCCATGATCCCGCCAGCGCGGTGAACGTCTTCCATATGCACGTCGGGAACTGACGGCGCGACCTTGGAGAGCACCGGAACCCGGCGCGACAGCCGGTCAATGTCTGCCATGGTGAAATCGACTTCCGCTTCATGCGCGGCAGCAAGAAGGTGCAATACGGTGTTGGTCGACCCGCCCATCGCGATATCGAGCGACATCGCATTCTCGAAGGCCGCGAAGTTCGCGATGGCGCGCGGCAGGACGCTGGCGTCGTCCTGCTCGTAATAGCGCTTGCACAGATCGACGGCGAGCCGCCCTGCCTCAAGGAACAATGCCTTGCGATCGGCATGGGTCGCCAGCGTCGATCCGTTGCCGGGCAGCGAAAGGCCAAGCGCCTCTGTCAAACAGTTCATGGAGTTCGCCGTGAACATCCCCGAGCACGACCCGCAAGTCGGGCAGGCCGAGCGCTCTATCACCGAGACTTCCTCATCCGTCATCGCCTCGTCGGCGGCGGCAACCATCGCATCAATCAGGTCAATCGAATGCTCCTCGCCCTTCAGGATGACCTTCCCGGCCTCCATCGGCCCACCGGAAACAAACACCGCCGGAATGTTAAGCCTGAGTGCTGCCATCAGCATGCCCGGGGTGATCTTGTCGCAGTTGGAAATGCAGACCATGGCGTCGGCGCAATGCGCGTTGACCATGTATTCGACACTGTCGGCGATGAGGTCGCGGCTGGGAAGCGAATAGAGCATGCCATCATGCCCCATGGCGATGCCGTCATCGACGGCGATGGTATTGAATTCCTTGGCGACACCTCCCGCCGCCTCGATCTCTCGCGCGACCATCTGGCCAAGGTCCTTCAGGTGGACATGGCCCGGCACGAACTGTGTGAAACTGTTGACGACGGCGACGATCGGCTTGCCGAAATCGCTGTCCTTCATACCGGTTGCGCGCCACAGCCCGCGCGCGCCGGCCATGTTGCGGCCATGAGTGGTTGTGCGGGAACGATAGGCGGGCATGGGAAACTCCGGTTGCTGGCGCGCTGCGCGAGGGTCTTGCGCCCCTATAGTAGCTTGTTCGCGCTTCGAAGGGAAAAATGATTGCACCAGCTCGACATGTTTGACCTTTCGTAACCATCTTTCTTGAAAGAGAGTGAACCGTAAACATGCATAACCGGGTAAGTCTCATTACCCGGAGATTCCCATGATAACTTTCTTGTGCGTCCTCGTGGCTCTGGCTGGCGTTGCAACACTGGTCTTCATGCCGCTCCCAAAGGACTACTGGCAGCGCGTGATCCAGCAGGTGACAGGCGCTGCACTTTTCACGCTTGGCACTGCCGGCGTCATCGCGGTGGTGTTCCTTAAGGGCGAGCTGATCGGCTAGGCTTCCGCTATCCGGACTCCAGCGCCAGCAGCACGCGTCCAGCAACATCGGCCACCATTGCCGCCCATCGCGCCTGTTCGGCGCTGCGAGTGATGAGATCCTGCCGGATTTCAATTGCCAGATAGTATCGACCGTGCGCCTCGGCATGGCGGTTCATCGTCGCGTTGAGCTCCCTGCCGGAATAGGGCTGATTGTCGCCAACGTTGAGTCCCAGTTCACTGAACAGGCGGATCGCATGACGCGCGGCGCGGTCGTCCTTGTTGTAAAGCAGAGCGACTTCCCAGGGGCGCTGCTCATCTCGGCTCGACAGCTGGGGCGTAAAGCTGTGCAAGGAAACAATCAGCGCCGGCTGCTGCACGTCGAGCCAGTCAGTAAGCGCCGCATGATAGGGGCGATAGAAACGGTCGAGCCGGTCTTCGATGTCCGCTCCGACATTGCCCGGCACAAGGTGGCCATCGCTTTCGATGGGGACGACATGCAGGTGGTCCTCCTCGCGGTGGAGGTCGCACACCAGCCTGCTCACCGACGCGATATGCGCCGGAATCTGGTGACGCCGCGCCAGCCGCTGGGCAATGCCTTCAACGCCGATATCGAGCGCGACATG
This sequence comes from uncultured Novosphingobium sp., assembly GCA_964409895.1. Classification (GTDB taxonomy): domain Bacteria; phylum Pseudomonadota; class Alphaproteobacteria; order Sphingomonadales; family Sphingomonadaceae; genus Novosphingobium. The sequence continues at coordinate 1,829 of CAYPFE010000332.1, read as the reverse complement.
CTCGTTGAGCAATTCAGGCGGGATGCCCAGCACAATATCGTCAGGCACGAAGTTCGAGGCATGATCGCTTACGCAAACAATGCCGCCGCGCCGTGCTTCCCCTATCTGGCGATAGGGCAGTCCGTCGATCATCATTTCAAGGACCCCGTCATCTGCCACCAGCCCGGTTCGAGCTCGGCAAATATCCTCGCGGCCTTATCGCGATGTTCCGGGTCTTCATAGAGGGCAAAACAGGTTGCGCCGGAACCGGACATCCCGCACATCCAGGGATCGGTGTCGTTCAGGCCTTCAAGGACATGGGCGATGACCGGGCAGATTTGGACGGCGGGAAGCTGCAGGTCGTTGCGGCCCCTTCGGGCGATTTTGCTGGCCGAACCTGGAGGCAGTGGTCCGCGATCCTTGCCGTCCCAGGCCGCGAATACCGGCCCGGTCGGCACGGCAACGCGGGGATTGACCAACAGCACCGCCATGCCCGCCATATCGTTCTCGACCGGTTCGAGTTCGGTACCGGTGCCGCGCCCGATCGCCATGGTGCTGGCGACGCAGGCTGGAACATCGGCGCCGAGCTTCTCCGCGCGCACATGCCAGTCGTCGGGAAGCCCGCACAGCTCGCGCACGATACGGAATACAGCGCCTGCATCCGCCGAGCCCCCGCCCAGCCCCGCTGCGACCGGCAGGTTCTTTTCAAGCGTGATCGCAAGGCCCTGCGCACGCGGCAGCGCGTTGAGCGCCCTGGCAACAAGGTTGCCAGGGGGATCGCCGACCCCGCTTGCGAATTCGCCGCAAACAAGCACCGCGTCGCGCTCTGCCAGTTCCGCGATCAGCCTGTCACCAGTATCAACAAACGCGAACAGCGTCTCGATGTCATGATACCCATCCTCGCGCCGCGCCCGTACATGCAGCGCGAGATTGATCTTGGCGTAGGCTGTTTCCGAAATAGGCAACGAAAAAGTCTATTCCTAGGTTCCAACATTCCAAAAAGAATAGATTAGAAAAATAATGAGGGCAGGAATCCCGATAAATACCATGATCCCGGTTACGATAAGACCGCAACCCGTCACAGCCTCAATGTCGAATATCCAAGTTACAAATCCAGAAAGAAAAAAACCAGCAATTCCGCCGAGGATAACGAAAAGAATACTTCTACCCAAACCGCCTAGCTGAAAGCCGAAAACTGCACCCCCTAACGCGCCCGCCATTGCAAACGTTATCATGACTCGATCTTCGTGCCCTTCGTCAAACCAAGCCATTTCAATCCGCTCCGCAGTTTTTGAAGCAACCAAGTTCGCCGCGATCACATATTCGGGTAATTCGGCCCGCCGCCGCCTTCGGGCGCGACCCAGGTGATGTTCTGGGTCGGATCCTTGATGTCGCAGGTCTTGCAGTGGACGCAGTTCTGGGCGTTAATCTGGAGGGTTTTTTCCTCGCCCTCATCGCCGATGAACTCGTAGACGCCCGCCGGGCAGTACTTGTTCTCCGGCCCGGCATAGAGCGGCAGGTTGATCCTGGTCGGAATCTTATCGTCCGCGAGCACCAGGTGGCAGGGCTGGTCCTCCTCGTGATTGGTGAAGGAGAACGACACACTCGTCAGCCGGTCGAAGCTGATCTCGCCGTCGGGCTTGGGATAGGCGATCGGCTCGTAAAGATCGGCGCGCTGGAGCTTGGACGCATCGGTCTTGTGCTTCATCGGCTTGACCAGTGGCAGCTTCAGGTAGCGCAACCACATCTCGATACCCGACAGGCCGGTCGCCAGCAGATCGTTGCCGAATTTGGTCAGGATCGGCTCCGAATTCTGGACCAGCTTGAGCTCCTTGGCGATCCAGCTGTCG
>CAYPFE010000331.1:0-4116 GCA_964409895.1 uncultured Novosphingobium sp. | reverse complement strand
GATGTCCCGCACCCCCGGCCCCAAGGGCGTCACTCCGCCGCGTCCGCCTCCTTTGCGGCCTTCTCCTCGGCTGCTTCCTTGTCGGTGGTCAGCTCGAAGCTGCGCAACTGCAGGGCATCGCGCGCTGGCAGCGTCATCGCCGCGATCTCCGCCGCGTCGCGATTCGATTTCATCAGACGGTCCCGCGCCTTCTCAAGCCATTCGCGCTGCTCGGCCAGCTTGCTTTCGCGATTTTCGACCGTCGCGCTTGCCCGCGCGACAGACTCCTTCTGACGGCTGCTGTCCGGCTTGTCCGCGAGCTTCGCTTCGGCTTGCGCCAGACGCTCTGCATCGCGCTCCAGTTTGGCCTCGGATTTGCCGATCTGCTTTTCCAGAGCCTCGATCTGGTTGGTGGCAGACTCGATCTTGTGCGGGGTCACGTCGCCTGGCTTGACGCAATACTGCACCGCAGGGGCCACTGCTTCTCCCGCTTCCAGGACAGTGTGGTCCTGCAGCTTCCACTCGCTGCCCTGCCGCCTGAAGATGGCGTCATAGACACCCGCGACGGAACCAGCCGCATCAAGCACGGCCCATTGGGCCTGCGCCGATTGGAAATTGCCCGCACGGAAGAAACGCAGCGGTTCCGAATCGAGACGATTGCCCGAGGCAGCGAGCGGGTCGCGCTGCGCGTCGATCTGTTCGAAAGTCACGGTCGCGCCGCCATGCGACCAGCTCGACTTGTCGTTTTTGCGGAAGGCACCGCTCATCGCGCCGCCGCTCTGCGCCGCGTCGAAATAGGCCTGCATGACCCCGGGTGCGGGCTGGCGTGCTTCCTCGATCTCGCTGTCCGGCGGAGGAGCCCCGGTCATGCAGGTGTTCGGCCCGCGATTGGCGAGCATGGTGGCGAGGATATAGGTGTTGGGGTCCAGATGCATCATGTACTGCGCCGATGCGGGAGCGGCACCGGCAAGCGCGACCGGAACCGCCCACGCGGCATGTGATTTCAATGACATGACCTGCGTTCCCCTTTGCAGCAATGTGAGGGATGGATCGATACCCGGCACCTTCAATTCCCGCAAACCGCGCGAAATTCTGGGGGCGGGGCTTTCGGGGAAAGGGAGGCTGAACGTTTTGCGGTTAAGTAAGCTGTCATCGTAATTCCGCGTAATTGCGTAATTACCGAATGGTCCCGTAACTCGAATCAGCCGAAGTCGGTTCATGGGCTCTCGGCCCAGCGGGCTTCCGGAACATCGTTGACAAACCCGGGAATGGCGCTCAATTCATAGGCGGCTGAGACACCGGTGCAGCGTCCGGTATCCGGGTCGGGGATACCATCTGCCAGGGCCTTCAATGTCCTGAGTTCGCCAGCGCAATCGATCCCGGTCCGCAGGCCACCGCCGATCGAAATGCTTTGAATGAGATCAAACGCCGGCTGATAGCCGCCGAGCAGCCCGCGAAGCTTGCCGTCTGGCTGGAACGACAGCCTGAGGCGGGCGCCGCGCAAATCGAACTTAGTCCGATGCCCGCGAATGTCGCGCGGACGGCCCTGGCCCCAGGTCTGGGTCAGCCGGATATCTTTTGGATCAGTGGTCAGAACACCGTCGACAATCCTGCCACGCAACACGTTCCTGTATCTTGGCGGCTTATCGCTTATCGTGAAGGTTGCGTTCCTGAGAAGATCGCCGTTTCTGTCGGCCAAGGGCCGGTCTGAAGTATTGCCGTAGACGACCTCGACTTCATCGTCTTGCACCAAGCTGTCGACACCGCGCAATATAATCACTTGGGTCCACTCACCAGAAACGAAGAACTGGCGCCAGCCGCGAAGTATATCGCCGCCTCTGCCATCCCTGCCATACCATTCAAGCTTGCACCCAAGCGCGCGGTAGGCCTGATTGTCGATGCCCGGTTCGCCATCGGGACTGATGAATTCCTGGTGCGGACAGCTCTCCGCCTGGCCATCGCCATCGAGATCCAGACCTGGAGCACGACTGCTCTGAACGGTCTTGAGCATCGGCCTTTCGAACTGGTCGGGATTCGTGCAGATATTCGTACCACCGGGCCCGAGGAGCGAAGCTTGCCAACGGTCATCCAATTCGACCCGATTGTCAGGCTGGAGGAGCCAGGCCTTCTCCTCCGGGGGCAGAGACCGCAGAAATGTTTCCCTGGTCTTTGGCGAAGGGCCGTCCGGGCAAGCCTGCGAATCCTCAATGAATGCGGGTGTGAAGGCCTCCACCACGAAACCCATTGACCTGCTTCCCTGAGACGACCGGCGGTCGGCCATTCCCTCACCGGCGGCCAGCACACTCGTCAGGGACACGCCCAAGAGCACGGCACCCAAAGGTATCGAAGCAACGGCAAGCGAAACCGGTATCCATCTCTTCGTCAAGGGGGGTGGAATTCGTTCAATGTCCATGAGATCTCGCACATTACTGGGAAACCGAATACGATGTCACCGCAAACTAGGCCCTCCCCTCACCCAGCCCCCGCAGCCGCCAGGATCGCGGGCATGTCGCTTTCGCATTCCTCTACGGTCGCAATGCGCATGGTCGGGCGGTGGAAGAAGTTCATCTCGTCGGCGACGATGTGGTCGGGCATCACCGTGGTCGAGACGTATTCGAGCGTCTGCTCGTAGGTCGCCTTGTCCTCGAAGATCATCTCGGTGATGACGTCGTAGGGCAGTTCCTCGCAGGTGCCGCTTTCGGCGTGCGGCTGGGGGACGATGTAGTTGCGGCGATAGCCGTCGATCCCCTGCATGTAGGGCGCGCAGAGCGGGATGTGGTTGTTCTCGTAATAGTCCCTGAACTCTTCCATGCTGATGCCGGGCTTGCGCTTCATGAACAGCAGTATGCGGTAGGCCATGGTCCTCTCCGTCGATTGGCGTTGATGTGGAACATGCCCCGCACCGGGCAATGCCGCAAGCGTCCTGTCAGCCCACCTTCTCGCATTCACGCGGCCAGGGCAGCAGCAGGAACAGCAGGCTGCCCACAGCCACGGTGCCGGAGACGAAATAGAGATAGGGCGAGAAGCTGTCGAAGATCGCCAGCGTCCGGCTGATACCGAAGGCGCCCATCGCCGCTGCCAGGTAGGATGTGCTGAAGATCAGGCCGAGCACGGTGTTGTAGATCTCGATCTTGAAATAGCGGGCGATGAGGTAGGACATCAGGTCGCCCTCCGCGCCGATCGACAGACCTACCATGAACATCGATGCGGCGATCACCGGAACGGTGTTGATGTCACTCGCCAGCAGGAAGAAGCCCAGCGAGGGCAGCACCATCGACAAGCTGGTGACGAGCGGCGTCGGAAAGCGGTCGAGCGCGAGGCCGCAGGCAATGCGCCCGACCAGCGTCCCGAAGGCGTAGATCGAGACGATGTTTGCGGCGGTCTGCGTCGAAATCTGCTGGTCGACCAGCATCAGGTTCATCTGCGAGGAATGTAGCGGCACCTGCATCAGGCACAGCATCATCCCCGCGAAAATCAGCCAGAAGGTGCGGCTGGCGAAGATCGTGCGATAGTCCCGCTTGGCCGACACCGGCTTTGCGGGCTTGGCCGCCGCTTCCGCCGGGCCTTCGGCCGGCTTGCGCGGGATCAGGGACAGCGCGAGAAGCCCGGCGGCGAATGTGAACCCGGCGACGGCGAAATATCCCGTGCGCCAGCCCTGGGCCTCGATCAGCCAGTTGAGCAGCGGCACCGCACCAATCGCCAGCGCTGCCGGCACGCAGTTGACGATGGTGAGCGCCAGCCCCGTCGCCCTGACGAAATTCTCGGCGATGAGCCGCGTGTAGACGAGCGTGCTGGTCAGGCTGCCGAGCGCCAGCACGCCGGTCGAGGCGACGAGATAGTGCCACAGCGGCCCCTGCTGCAGCGCGAAGCCGAGCAGGCAAAACGGCAGCAGGAAGGTGCCGAAGGTCGCCATGCGCAGCACGCCATAACGGTCGGTCAGCCGCCCGACGACCGGCAGCACGAAGAAGGAGGCGAGCATGGTGAGGCCCACCAGCGCGAATTGCGCGCGCGACCAGCCGAACGCCTTGACGAGATGCGGCGCGAAGACGCTGGCGAAATAGGCGAACAGCGAGATGCCGGTGCCCGAACCGATGCTGGCTGCGGCAAGCGGCCGGATGTGCTGGCGCAGTTCTCCGA
>CAYPFE010000330.1:0-4126 GCA_964409895.1 uncultured Novosphingobium sp. | reverse complement strand
ATCGCGATTGGCGAGAAAGGTCGCCATCAGCACCGGGTCGCCCGGCATCATGGTGACGCCGTTGATCTCGATTTGCCTGACGCAACGGCGCGGCGTGACCGACGATGCATAGGCGCGCAGCAACTCCTCGACAGCCTCGCCGATCTGTTCAGGGTTGTCGCGCAGCTGGCGCTGGTGGTCCTGCCGCTCTGCAAGATGCCGGAACTGGTGGCCGATATTCGTCGAAACCGTGTCGAGACCGCCGACGAACAGGTTGAAGCAATAGCCCATCATCTCGTCATCGGTGAATCCGCGACCGTCGAAGCGCACATCGAGACCGTAGCTGATGAAATCCTCGGTCGGCTGCCTGCGCCGCTTGTCGATCTCCTCTCGCAGATAGGTGGTCACCTCGCGCGATGCCGTCGCTACATCTTCCAGCGTCAGCGCATGCAGCAGCTGGTGCTCCCAGGCGAGGAACTGATCCATGCGGTCCTGCGGCAGGCCCATCAGCTCAATGAACACCCGGATGGGAAATTCAAAGGCGAATTCGCTCATGATTTCGCAATGTCCGCGGTCCTTGAAGCGGGCGATGGCTTCGCGGGCATAGTGCCGGACACGGTCTTCCAGTGCGGCCATCCGCCGGGGGATGAACAGCGGGTTGATCGCGGAACGGATGCTGGTGTGGAGCGGCGGATCGACTTCCGACGGGACGTTGCCCCAGGTCTCGCCGATCATACTTGCGAAATAGGACCCTCCGGCAACGCTGAAATTCTCTGTGTCCAGATAGATCGCGCGCAGGTCTTCCATCCGCCTGGGCACCCAGGCGCTGCCGATCGACGTGGTTTCTGCCCAGAATACCGGAGGTTGGCGATGAACCTCGGCAATGAAGCTGTAGGCATTCTCGCTGGTCTTCGCTCCGACGTAATAGGGAAAGGCGCGGACCATTTCCAAAGGCACGTGGTCGGGAATATTGGTCGGTCTGCGTTGTGTCTGGCTTGCTTCGCTGGCCATGTTTCTTTCCCCTTGTTCGTCAGACGCGCTTGCCGGAAACGCGCTCGTAGGTACGCGCCAGGCTTCGCGACATTACGGTGGTGCCGTCATCGAAGAACAGTGTCTTCAGTATATCCTCCGGCAGGAAGCGGAATCCGCGCACGCAGTTGATTTCCAGCCGGAACATCGCGAGTACCTCGTGCCATCCCAGCTGATCCGCTTCGATCCCGGTATAGTCTTCCCAAGCGGCGATGATCTCGTCGCGCCTGCCGATGCCGTCCAGTGGCGTCAGTCCGAAACCGTTGATGAAATAATCCTCCATCACCAGCCAGTGGGCGAGATCGAGCTGCGGCCCGGCAAGCGTGATAGTGTCCCAGTCGATGATGGCGGCACAGCGGTAATCCTTGAAGATCATGTTGCCTATGCGACAATCGCCCCAGCTGAGCGCGGTTTCCTTCCGCGCCGGCAAATTCGCCCATAACCATTCGATGACAGTGTCCAGCAGGGGATGTTCGTCGCCTTCCCGGGCCCAGTGCATCGCTTCGGTCCAGTGCGAAAGGTTTTCCTCCATGCCGCTCTGGCCTGGCTTCATCGGAACGATATTCGGCAGCTTCTCCACATCCGTGAGGCCGATCCGCGAGGCGGCGCGAAGCCCGCTTCGCCAGATGGTCTCACGCTGATCTAGGCTGGCATCGGCGACATAACCCTCGACATGGTAGGGCGGGTTGTCGGGTGGCCCATCGCCTTCGACCCATTCCATCAGCCAGAATGGATCGCCAAGGACGATCGGATCGGGCTCGTAAAAGGGGATGGCCGGAACAGGCACGTCGGACTCCGCGTGGAGATGGGTGAGCAGCCGGTGCTGCTCGTCGAAATTCTCGCGCAGGAACATCGTGAATTCGCGGGGTTTCACGCGCAGGACCAGTTTCTCGCGTCGGGTTTCTCCGGCGCTGGTGATGCTCGCCTTGAGAAAATAGGTCTCGCTCGATCCGCCGCTTGACGAAGGCCGGCTCATTTCGACGACTTCCGCCCGGCAGGCGTCGGGGATTTGCCCGGTCAGCCATTCGGAGAGCAACTTCGCGGTCGCATCGAGATCGCGCCCGGCCGACGAATCGGAGCGGGTGACGATGGTGCGCGCGACATTGTCGCTGTCAGTAATCGCTTTCGACATGGGCGATCGCCTCCTCGACAATCCCCATGATCTTGAGAGCGATCTTTTCCGAGGTGACCATCATCGGCGAAACCCGGATAGTGGTGTGCACCACCGACGGCCAGACGCCGCGCCGGGTGCATTCCTTGAACACGGCTTCGGCGACGGCGGGCGAGGGCTGTTTGGTGACCGGATCGACGAATTCGAAAGCAAGCTGCATGCCGCGTCCCTGAGCGACATCGACACACGGGTGGCGCTCGGCGATGCCTTGCATGAAGGCGAGCGCGGCGGCTCCGGTTGTTGCGCAATGTGCGGTCAGGTCGTCGCGCAGGATGATGTCGAGTGAGGCGAGGGCAGCCGCACAGGCGACCGGCTGGCCGCCATGGGTGGAGCTCTGCCCATCGGTATTGAGCTTCTCGTGATACTCCTCGCGGCAGGCGACGACCGTCACCGGATAGCCGTTGCCCAGTGTCTTGCCGAAAAAGATCACGTCGGGAACCACGCCTTCGTGATCGCCCGCCCACATCGCCCCGGTGCGTCCCAATCCCGTCGCGTGTTCGTCGAAGATCAGCAAGCAGCCGAGACGGTCAGCCATTTCGCGCAGGCCGCGCAGATAGCCGTCCGGGAAGACGCGCGCGCCGCTGCCGTTGGTGATCGGTTCGGCGATGATGCCTGCGAGCTGACCGTGGCTGTTCGAATGGATCGCGCGTTCGAGGTAATCGACACAGTGGAGGTTGCAGCTGTCCGGCTGGAGCCCGAATTCGCAGCGGTGGCACCAAGCGTTGGGGAAGGTATGGAAGCCGCCCAGCCGCGGCCCGCTCATCACGCTGCCCCAGGCCGTCGACATCGCGCCGGTGGTGCGGCCGTGATAGTCGCCGTAGAAGCTGATGAACTCGTGCCCGCCGGTGATCGCACGGGCGACGCGCATCGCGCCTTCGGCGGCCTCGGTGCCGCTGGAATAGAAGGCGAAGCGGTTGAGGTCGCCAGGCGTGATCGTCGCGAGCTTCTCCATCAGTTCCGCACGCACGTCGTTGGGGTTGTTCCTGAGGTGCATGACCCGGCGGATCTGCTTGTCGACCGCCGCGATCACTTCCGGATTGGCGTGGCCGAGCGAGGCGCCCATGTGGCCGTGGGTGATGTCGATGAAAATATTGCCGTCGCAATCCTCCAGCGTGACGCCCCGGCCTTCGACGAAGCCGACCTGCGCCATCTCGACCCACTGGAAATGGCCGAATTCCCTCGCCCTGCACCGCTCGTACATTTCGAGTGACTTCGGGCCGGGGACGGGAACCTTGATGCTGGGCGCATCCTGCGCGAAGGCGCTGGCCCAGGCGACGGAAGGCGGGTCGTCCGATGATCCGGCCTGCTGCACGGACGGCTGGGTTTCGACTTTCAGGTCCATCTTCGCGTCTCCCGGACGATTCCCGCATCAAACGGCATCGGCTGCGCTGCGTCCAGTCCTAACATTGGCTGCTTGCATCTTCGCGCTTGCGAAATGGCTCGCGAGAGGCAATGGACCCGCGCGATGAGTGATGAAGCCCTGATCGAAGCCGCGCGCGTCTCCAAGACCTGGCCTTTCCAGGAGGCGATGAAACTCGTCAAGCGCTATCCGGACGGCAGGCCCGACGGATCGCCGATGCTGTTCGAGACCGGCTACGGACCCTCTGGCCTGCCGCATATCGGCACATTTCAGGAAGTACTGCGCACCACGCTGGTCCGCCGGGCCTACGAGACCGTCACTGGCGGCGCGCCGACGCGGCTGGTCGCCTTCAGCGACGACATGGACGGTTTGCGCAAGGTTCCCGACAACCTTCCGAACCAGAAGATGCTGGCGGAGAACCTTGGAAAGCCGCTCAGCCGCATCCCCGATCCGTTCGGGAAGTTCGAGAGCTTCGCGCATCACAATAATGCCATGCTGTGCGAATTCCTTGACCGTTTCGGCTTCGATTACGAGTTCGTCTCGGCTGCCGAGCGCTACAACACCGGCGAATGCGACGAGGAGCTGCG
>CAYPFE010000329.1:0-4144 GCA_964409895.1 uncultured Novosphingobium sp. | reverse complement strand
CGGTCGAGGTGATAGCGCACGCTTCCTCCCAGGTGTTTGCTACACCCTCATAGCCGTCGCCACTTGGTGCCGCGGAGATGTAGGGTCCCTCCGAAAATCCCCACACCGATACATGACCCGCGGTATCAATCACTGCACCAGTTTGCGCGCCAACGACGAAGGGGACGCCGTCGCTGCCGGATGAGGATGTGTCACTTATTGTGACCACCGGCGCCGTCGGCAGGGAGTTCTGGACCCCCAGGATGTCGGAGCTGGCCGCGGTCGTGTCGAAGCCGTCATTGGCCGTCACGGTGACCGAGATGGCCTGCAGCTTGTCAAAGTACACCGTGCCGTCCAGGCTTGCGCTCGGGCCCTCCTGGACCCGCTCGTCGTCCACGAAGAAGGCATACTCGTAGGTGAGCAAGTGGCCGTCTGCATCGGCGGCAGCGACGATGGCCTCGACAGTGTCGTCGGTGTACACATCGAGCGGCAGGAGGTTCACGCTCAAGATCTCCGGCGCCGTGTTCTCAACGGTCACGGTGTCTCGCGATGTGGCGGTGCGGCCTCGGCCATCGCTCACCACGGCGGTGCACTCGATCACCTGGCCATAGGCGATGGTCGCGGTGAGCGTGGACGCGTCGTCTGCGGTCTCCTCTGTGGCCGGAACGCCGTTGATGGTCCACGCGTAGGAAACGCTCGTCGCGTCATCGTCCGGGTCCGCCGCATCCGGCACCGAGCACACCAAGGTGTCGGTGGCCTTGGGCGCGGTGGGGGTGATGAGGGCCGTGCCGGTGGGGCTTCGGTTGCCGATGGTCACGCTGTCGGTGCCCTCGGCGCTGCCGTCGTCCGCATCGGTGGCGGTGGCCGTGCACGTGAGGATGTCGCCGGGCACGGCGATGATGCTCGTGAGCGGGAGCTCCGGTCCGGTGGCGCCGCCTGTCCAGGTGTAGGTGATGGCCGGGGCCTCTCCGTCGGCATCATCGGCGGTGGCTGTACACAGGAGTGTATCATCGTTGTACGCAGGGTCGGGGCTCACGGTCACGCTGGTCACCGCCGGCGGCGTGTTGGCCACGGTCGCGGAGGCCGTCCCGGTGGCCGTGCCGTCGTGCGCATCGGTGGCCGTAGCGGTGCAGGTGAGGACGTCGCCGGGGTCTTCAGCAGAGGTCAAGCTGAGGGCAGGGCCAGTGGCTCCCGTCGACCAGGCGTAGGTGATGACCGGAACGCCGCCGTCTGCATCGGTCGCGGTGGCGCTGCACACGATGGTCTCGCCCACCTTGGCGGTCTCGGGCGTCACCGTGATGGTGCTCATCACCGGCTCGGTGTTGTCGACAGTGGCCGAGGCGGTGCCCGTCACCACGCCGCCGTCTCCATCATCCGCGGTGGCCGTGCAGGTGAGGGTGTCGCCCGGTGCGGTGAGTCCCGTCACCGTTCGGCTGCCGCCGGTGGCGCCGTCGGACCAGGCGTAGCTGATGGCCGGGGTGCCTCCGTCCACATCGGTCGCCACCGCCAAGCAGGTGAGGCTCTCGCCCACCTTGGCGGTCTCCGGGCTCACCGTGACGCTCACCAGCGTGGGCTCGGTGTTCTCGACTCGGGCGGTTGCGCTCGCCGTGCCGGTCGCGTCCAGCGGATCGGTGGCCGTGGCGGTACAGGTGAGGGTGTCGCCCGGATCGTCCTCGGGTGTGAGCACATAGGTGGGTCCGGCGCTCGACGCACCAGCGGCGTCGGTCCAGGCGTAGGTGAGGAGGGGCTCGTCGCCGTCCGCATCGGAGGCGGTCGCGCTGCACACCAGCAGGGTGCCAACCCCTGCCGCCTCGGGCGAGACCGACACCGCATCCACGGTGGGCGCGGTGTTGGCGACCGTCACGCTGGCCGTGCCGGTGGTGCCGGCCCCCGCCGTGTCGGTGGCGGTGGCGGTGCAGGTGAGGGTGTCGCCCGGGTCGTCCGAGGCCGTCACCAGGTAGGTGGCGCCTGTCGATCCTCCCGACCAGCTGTAGGTCATGGTGATCTCGTCGCCGTCCTCGTCGGTGGCCTCGCCCTCGCAGGTGAGGGTGTCGCCCACCTGTGGATCCTCGGGCGTGACCGTCACCCGCGTCATCTCCGGACCGGAGTTCGACACGGTCACCGTCGCTGTGGCGGTGGTGAGACCCTCGGGTTCGCCATCGCTCAGTGTCGCGGTGCAGGTGAACACCGAGTCCACGGCGGCACCGGTCGGGATCGTAAAGGTGCTGCCGGTGCTGCCGTCCGACCAGGCATAGGTCACTGTCACCGCGTCGTCGTCCGCATCGGTGCCCAGAGCCAAGCAGCTCACGGTGGTGCCGACCGGGGCCAGCGAGGGGGTGACGGTGATGGTGTCCAGCTCCGGCACGGCGTTGTCGATGGTTCGAGACGCCGAGGCCGGCGCGCCCTCGTGGGTGCCGTCGCTCGGGTACACATCGACCGTGTAGGTGTGGTGCTTGGTGGTGCGCTCCGAGGGGAATGCCGCGCCGGTGACCTCGGCGTCTTCCACGCCGTCCTCAAACCAGACATAGCGGTAGCTCACGGTTGCGGCGCCATCTGGGTCGGTGCTGCCCGAGGCCGTAGCCATCAGGTTGTCCGTGGTGATGGCCGGGTCGGGGCTGAGGGTGAGCGTGGGTGAGGTGGGCGGCTCGTTCACACTCAGGGTGATGCTGTCGGTCACAAAGAGGCCGTCGGTGTCGGTGACGGTGAGGGTCACCACCCGCGTACCGCTCGTGAAGCCCTCGGTGGTGGAGCCATCGAGCACCAAGCTCGCGGCACCCGAGGAGTCCGCGCCGTCGGTGTCGATGACCACCCCGTCGAGATCCCACTGAACGCTGAGCTCGGTCGGCGCGTCCTCGTCATCGCTCACCGTGGCCTCGAAGGAGATCGTCTGCGTGGCGCTCACCAAGGTGGCGTCGTCCGGTGCGGTGATGGTGGCCTCGGGCGGGGTCCCCACTGTCACGTAGATGCTGGTGGTGCAGACCGCCTCGACCTCGTCGGTCACCGTCATCGTGATGCGGTGGGTATCGGCGGCGAGCTCGCTCGTGGCAAAGCCCACCGAGCCGTCGGTATCGGGGGTGCTCTCTTCGAGCGGCTCGTCGACCTTGTCGCTCTCCCAGGTGACACCCAGCAGGCTCGATGAGATGTCTGCGTCGGTGGCGGTGCCCTCAAAGCGAATCTCGTCGCCGATGGTCACCACGGCGCCATCCTCGGGGGCCGTGATGGCGCACTCCGGTGGTGTGTTGGGCGGTCCCACGGTGATGATGGCGCTGTCGGTGGCCTCCTTGCCGTCCGAGTCGACCACCTTCAGCCGCACGGTGTGGTTACCCGCCTCGAGCATGCCCGTGGCCTCCACGGCACCCTCGCTGCTCACCGTCACCTCGAGCCCAAGGTCTCCCGCCTCGAGGGTCTCAAAGCTCGCGGTGAGGCTTCCTGCGTCGTCCTCCGCATCGGAGACAGTGCCAGAAAACGAGATGGGGTGGTCGCTGTAGTACAGGCCGTCTGCGGTGGGCGAGATCAGGCTGGCCTCGGGGGCCTCGGTGCCGTCCACAGCCACCGTGACCTTGTCGGTGGCCGAGGCGCCGTCGGGGTCCTTGACCTCCAGCTGGATGGTGCCGCCATCTTCGCTGAGCGCCGCCTCGCAGAGCACGTCGCCAAACTCATTGGGGACGGCATCGGTGCAGGTGATCTCCCCGTCGATGACCCAGGCGATGCGGAGGTCGCCGAGCGCATGATCGGGATCGCCGACCTGGCCTCGGATGGTCTGAACCTCCCCCGCGGCCACGACGTCACCGTCGGCGTGCGAGAGGATCTGAGCCGTCGGGTCGGCGTTGTGCTTGGTGACGCCCGAGTCCGAGCAAGACAGCGCCATGAGCGCAAGCAGTGGCAGAAGAGACCGCATCGTTCACCCCGTAAAAACAGGCCGAGATCGTAGGCTATCGGCACTCCTAGAGCAAACAGAAATCGCTCAACGCACCCACATGAGCTCCCGGATGGTCGAGACATAGACCGACGGAATGCCCGTGTCCACGCTGGGCATGTCCGACCGGCTGCAGCTGTAGTTGGCCCAGCCATGGCCCGTGATGTTGCCGTCGCCCTCGTACCAGCCGTTGATGCGGTTGCCCCAGCGGGCCCCGCCGTTGTGGTCGCAGCTCATGCCGCCCGGGAT
>CAYPFE010000328.1:0-4157 GCA_964409895.1 uncultured Novosphingobium sp. | reverse complement strand
GGTTGCAGGCGAAAACGGCGCGCATCCACGATTCCAGCCCGTCGCTGAAGGCGAGCTTGTCGAAGCTGGCAGTAAGTCCGACGATCCCGTCCCTGACTTGGCTTTCCACGGCAAGGTCAGCATCGTCTGACGCGTAATCGGCATCGAGTGTGCCCCCGAGATTCTTGTGGATCATTGAAAGCGTGCGCTGCGCCAGGTTTCCGAAGCTGTTCGCCAGTTCGGCATTAGTCCGTGTGACAATTGCTTCAGCCGAATAGCTGCCGTCCTGACCGAAAGCGATCTCGCGCATCAGGAAATAACGCAAGCTGTCGACACCGAACCTTTCGGCCAGTTCCATCGGATCGGTGACGTTGCCCAGCGACTTCGATTCCTTTTGCCCGCGATTGAGCAGGAAGCCGTGACCAAAGACCTGCCTTGGCAATTCCAGCCCGGCGCTCATCAGGAATGCGGGCCAGTATACGGCGTGGAAACGTACGATATCCTTGCCGATAAGATGCAGATTGGCCGGCCAGAACTGCGCGAACATTTCGGTTTCATCCGGGTAGCCAAGGCCCGTCAGGTAATTCGTCAGCGCATCGACCCAGACGTACATCACGTGATCGCCACCGCCCGGCACCTTCACGCCCCAATCGAAGCTGCTGCGCGAGACCGACAGATCGCGCAGTCCGCCCTCGACGAAGCGCATGATCTCGTTGCGTCGGCTTTCAGGACGAATAAACCCGGGATGCTCCTGATAAAGCTTGAGCAAGGGCTCCTGATAACGCGAAAGCTTGAAGAACCAGCTTTCCTCGACCGTCCACTCGACCGGCGTTCCCTGGGGCGACAGTTTCTCGCCCCCCTCACCTTCGGTCAGTTCGCTCTCGTCGTAGTAGGCCTCGTCACGGACCGAATACCATCCTTCGTAGCGATCAAGGTACAGGTCGCCATTAGCCTCCATCGCGTTCCAGATCGCCTGGCTGGCGCGATGATGATCATCCTCAGTCGTGCGAATAAAGCGGTCATAAGAGATATTCAGATAATCGAATAATTCCTTGAAATAAGCTGACATTTCGTCAGCCAACTGGCGAGGTGTAATGCCCAGTTCCCGCGCCTTCTGCGCCATCTTGAGCCCATGTTCGTCTGTGCCGGTCTGAAACCGGACATCGTTGCCGCACGCACGCTTAAACCTGGCGATGACGTCAGCGGCAATCGTCTCGTAAGCATGGCCAATATGCGGCCGGCCGTTCGGATAATGGATCGCCGTTGTGATGTAGAAGGAATCGGCCATGATGGTCGCGCGAGGCTTTCTGTTCAGGATCGCTGGATTTCGGCTTCTCTAGGCATGGCTGAGGACGCCAGCAACCCGCCAATTTCCATAATCAAGAGGCCGGGATCGAAGTTGTAGGTCGGAGCTTGCGCGGACAGTCTGACCAGTTCGCCATGCGCCGCGACGATGCGTAGCTGCCTTTCGCGAGACGAAATGCCGAGTACTGCCGCTAATTCCGCGCGGGCTAGGTCGAGAACCGCAAGCACGCGCTCACGTGCCGGTCTTGCCCCCATGGCGTCAGCGAGAGCACCGCGCAGGACGAAGCGTTCGTCTCCATCGGCAAGCAGCCGCAGCATCAGATCGTGTATCTCATTCAGGTCATGTGCGACGAAATTCAGTGCGATACCCGGCGAACCACGCGCGGCCTCGATCGCGGCGGTGCGAATGTCTTGCTCGGCACCCGGCATGTCCCGCTGCAGCAACTGATCGAGCTCGTCCGGTGTCATGGCGGCGAACCTCAGCTTACGGCAGCGGGACCGGACGGTCGGTAGCAGGCGCCCGGGCTGGTGTGCGATGAGCAGGAAGAATGTCCCGGAAGGGGGTTCTTCCAAGCTCTTTAGCAGCGCGTTGACGGAACTGCGCTCCATGTCATCGGCCGGATCGATGATGATCGCCCTGCGTTCGCTGAGTGTCGGGCGCGTGGTCAGGCGGCGCTGTAATGCGCGTATCTGATCGACGGTGATGTTGCGTTTGGATTCGTATGATTTGCCCTCGGCCTTTTTCTCAGCTTCCTTGTCGTCCTTGGGCAGCCGGTCGACGACAATAATATCGGGATGCTTGGCAGGATCGGGGGGCTTTCCGCCCGGCTCCTTCACCAGTTCGGCCGCAGCGGCCCGCGCGAAGACGCGCTTGCCCAGCCCCATGGCGCCGGCAAGCAGCCACGCATGATGCATACGTTGCGAACCAATGGCGCTGACCCATTCGTCCCATGCCTTTTCCTGGCCGATAAATCCTCGTGGAAGCGCGCTCATGAGGCGCGCCCCAGCATGGACTCGAGCGCTGTCATGACTGCGCTGTGGATTGAGGCCGGTTCGCCATCCCCGTCGATCCGCGCGAATCTGTCCGGCTCCTGATCCGCAAATGTCCTGAATGCTGCCGCGACACTGGCATGATAGCTGCTGCTCTTGGCACCGATGCGGTCGGCATTGTCCCCGTCGCGAGCAGCCAGGCGCTGGGCAGCGACGCCGGGTGACACTTCGAGCAACAGCGTCAGATCGGGCAGGAGTCCGGCACTGCCAAATCCATGAATCGCCATGATTTCGTCATCGTTCAGGCCGCCTGCTGCGCCCTGATAGGCCCTGCTTGAATCGAGAAAGCGGTCGCAGATCACCCATTTCCCCTCGGCCAACGCGGGTTCTATCAGCTGCTCGACGTGATCGGAGCGCGCCGCCGCGAACAACAAGGCTTCCGCTCGCGCACCCCACCCCTCACCTTCGTTGGTCAGCAGTAACTCGCGAATTCTCTCGGCGCCCGATGTGCCGCCGGGCTCTCTGGTGATCACCACTTCCAGGCCACGTTGTTCTAGTGCCGCGCCAAGCATCCGCACCTGGGTGGATTTGCCGGCCCCTTCCCCGCCTTCGAATGTGATGAATTTGCCCCGGTTCATGCAAACAGGTTCATAAGCCCGTTCCACAGCCTGTCCATAAGGCCTGCGCTGCCGATATCCCTCGCGGCCCGCAAGGGGATACGGCTCGGAGCCATTCCGTCCACGGAAATCTCGAGTTCGGCCACTTCGTCACCCATCGCCACGGGCGCATTCAAGGGGCCGGGATAGATAACCTTCAAACTGATTCGTGAAGTCTCATCTTGGGGCACGGCTGCGTGGATGTCTTTGCTCGCTATCAGTGCCACTTGCCGTGCATCGCCCTGCTGAACCTTCGCCGTAGCAACGGTTTCACCTTTGCGGAAGAGCGGGCGGGCTTGCCAGGCAGCAAAGCCCCATTCCAGAAAGGCTCGCGATGCGATGTCACGTTGATCCATGGACCTCGCCCCGCCAACCACCATCACAAGTCTGCGTCCATCACGTTCGGCAGAACCGAGGAAGTTGTATCCAGCCTCTTTGGTATAACCGGTCTTTATCCCGTCAGCGCCTGCCACGACGCCCGTAACCGGATCATAGCTCGTCAACACTCGGTCTCGCCATGCGAATGACTTGTTGCCCGCATACACCCTGTACAATTCGGGAAATCGCGAGATCATCGCGTTCGACAGAGTGACGAGATCGCGCGCCGAGACATAGGTCTTGCCGCCATCGGGCCATCCGCTGGGCGTGTTGAAACGGCTTGAATTCATGCTCAGGCGGCTTGCCGCATCGTTCATCAACGCGGACCAGCCAGACACGCTTCCCGCATGGCCTTCGGCCAGGACAACTGACGCATCGTTTGCCGAAGCTGTCATAATGCCGCGCAACAGGTCCCTGACGCTGACCGTATCGCCCGCATCGAGATACATGCTGGTGCCCTTCCCTTTCCATTCGCGCGAGGTCGCAGGTCTCACGACGAGCATCTGATCTTCGCTCAGCTTTCCGGAGGCCAGTTCCTCGAAGGCGACATAGGCGGTCATGACCTTGGTCATCGAGGCCGGTGCGAACTGGAGTTTGGGCTTGCGCGCGTAGAGTACTTGCCCGGAGCCCAGGTCAACCAATAACGCAACCGGAACTGATTCGAGTTCCTTGGGCGGTGCGGGCAGGCGTGCGCTTGCCGTACCGGTCAGCAAAGCTGCCGCCAGTACGATCGGCAGAATAGGCTTCAAGAATGAATCCCCTTGCTTGGCACGAAGGTAACGCCCGCCGAGCCCATAGGGAATCAGTTGACGTTCTGTATTCTCGCGTCGCTATATCCTGCTGCCCTGG
>CAYPFE010000327.1:0-4177 GCA_964409895.1 uncultured Novosphingobium sp. | reverse complement strand
AATTTCGCCCGAGCAAATCGCCATCGCCGATGTCGACCCTGAAGCGCAGAACCTGTTCGAACTATCGGATTCGATCGCGGCGATGGAGGAGGCGGGCCGGCGCACAGACAAACTCAATGCGGCCTGGTGGCACAAGATCTCGGGGCCGCTTTCCGCTGTTTTGATGCCGCTCTTAGGGGCTGTTGCCGCCTTTGGGCTGGCGCGTTCGGGGCAGCTCCTGATCCGGGCCGTGCTGGGCATGGCGCTGGGCTTTACCTATTTCGTCGTGGACAATGCGGCGCTCGCGATGGGAAATTTCGGCGGTTATTCCCCTATCGTCGCGGCATGGGCGCCATTCATCCTGTTTGCGCTGGTCGGCGAAACGGTGCTGATCCGCACCGAAGAATAGCTTCAGGCAAATAGGCCAGAATAGAGCGCCAAAAGCGCGGCCAACACACCACAAAGCCAGGCTGCGCAAAGCAGGCGTAAAATTACCGGTGCGCCTCTCACTTCCATGAAGGCGAAGATGACTACGGCAACCTTCGCGAAGGCAATGCACAAGACGGCAACGGTAACCGCGGCGGAGCTTTCAAGCGCAAGCACCGGGTTGGGGCCGCCGATCCCGGCGGAGACGAGCGTTACCAGCACCAGGAGCGCCCAGGAAAGGAACAGGGGATCGCGCAGCAGCCGGTTCATGCCTATTCCACCAGATAGAGCAGGGCGAAGATGACGATCCACAGGAGATCGACCATGTGCCAGAAACATGCGCCGCTCTCCACCATCGCTAGGTGAATGGGCTTTTCGAGCGCCCGTCTTGTAGCACTTGCCATGATGGCGAGCAGGATGGTTCCGATCACGACATGGCCGAGGTGGAGCACGGTTAGCCCGAAATAGAAGCTGTAGAAGGTGTGGTCGCTGATGGCGATGCCACGGTCAAACAGCTCGTGATATTCGAATCCCTTGCACAGGATGAAGCCGAACGCGCAGGCAATGCCAAGCATGAACAGCCGTGGCGCATGAGCGGTATCGGCATTCCGTGCTGCTTGCACCGCTTTCGCGACGAACAAGGAGCTTGTCAGCAGCAGCAGAGTGTTGACCAGGCCGACTGCCTGGTTGAGCTGCTTCTGCATCTCGGCGAACCCGGCGGGATCGAAGCCCCGGTAGTAGAGAAAGCTCGCAAACAGGGCTGCGAAGAACGACATCTCTCCGAACAGCAGGATCCACACGCCCGGTTCTCCGGGTATGCGGGGAGCTTGCTCGCTCTCGGCGGTTTGCTGCACGGCTGACACGGATCCCGCCTGCCAGCCCGCCTAGCTCTCGCTCGCCTGCTGGTGACGCAGCGCCTTCAACAAGGTGACGCAGATCGCCACCATCCAGGCGCTGAACAGTGCGAACGGCAGCCAGAAGGGCAGCAACCCGTTCCATGAGAATATGCCGGTCTTGAACAGCACCGCGATCGGTCCGCCAAAGCTCTGCACCAGCTGCCAGGCGGTGAGATAGCCGAGCCAGCGCGGGAACGCCGAATGCGCATCGGGCTCTCCCTTGGTGAAGGCGACTATCATGATGCCAAGCAGTTGCATCGGGAACAGGCTGAGCGGTGTGATGAAGAACAGCCAGCCGAATTCGTGCATCAGCAGCGTCAGTTCCGCGGCGCGATCGACGGTGAAGGCGGCCACCCCCCAGATCAGCACCGGCAGGAATATGAAGATCGCGCCTACCGCGCCCGCTAGGCCCTGCATGATCGCCCAAACCGGCATACCCTTTTCGAGGCGCGCCATCTGGATCGCAATGACCACCGTGATCGGCAGGATGAAGCCGCCAGATATCAGCCCGAAGATCACGCCGATGCGGAACCGGATATTGTGTTCTGCGTACAGCGGCACCACATCGTCGGCCGGCAGATCGGCGGGCGGCGGCGGGAAGAAGCCCATCAGGCCCATGTAGGAAATCGCGAAAACGATCCCCAGCACGATCGTCATCCAGACAAGCACGCGCTGGCTGCGCACGCTGGCGTAGGCAGTCTTTTCCATGGCCATCTCCCCCGTCAAAGCCGCCTGCCGCATCCTCCATCGGCTGCAATGCCCTGAGTTTGGAGCGCCCAATCGCTGCGGTCCAGCAAAGAATTGGGTCTGGAAGGGCAAAATTTGGCAGGTTCGCCGCATTCCCGCCGCAAACTTGCGCTTATGGCGCCGCGATCCCATCTCTGGTAGAAAGGCCGGTGGCCTTCAAGGAAACTGGAATACCGTGTCTCAAACGCAAGCCCATGACAGCAAGCTGCCCTTCTGGAAACGGTCGCATTACCTCGACCGGATGACGCTGGGCGAACTCGTCGCCGCTTATTTCCAGCATTACACGATCATCGTTTATCTGCTGATTGCGGCTGCCTGTGCTGTTGGTTTCGCCGTCGTCCCGGCTTCGTCCCTGCAGACGTTCGGTGCGATCGCCATGGCGCTGTTCATCTATCCGCTGGTCTGGCACTTGCTGCACCAGTATGTGTTGCACAGCCGGTGGATGTACAAGATCCGGCTGCTTGCCCCGACCTGGAAGCGCATTCATTATGATCATCACCAGGACCCCAATCACCTGGAAGTCCTGTTTGGCGCATTGCATACGACAATACCGACCATTGCCATCCCGACCATACCGCTCGGCTGGCTGATTGGTGGTCCGGGTGGCGCATTGGCGGCTTTCGGCACTGCCATTCTCACCACTTGCTATTACGAGTTCATGCACTGCATCCAGCACCTCTCGTTTCAACCGAAGTGGCAATGGGTGCAGTTCATGAAGCAACGCCACAACGAGCACCATTATTTCGACGAAGGCGGCAACTACGGCATCACCAACTATGTTTGGGACCGGATTCTCGGCACATTCTACGAGAAGAAAGGCCGCTCTGGCCGCAGCCCCACCGTGTTCAATCTTGGCTATACCGAGCAAGTCGCCGAGCGGTACCCGTGGGTGAAGGAGCTCTCGGGCGGGATCGCCACAGGTCATCCTCGCCGCCGTGCCATACACCGCGACGACCAGCCCCGTTAGCGGGCGTTTAGGGGTAATCACTATGTCTGCGGTAACGGTCGCTCCGGTGACGACCAAGATCGAGCGCAAGGCGTTCATCGACCTCGCCTATCGCCTCAATGCGAGTGATCCGAACTGGGTGCCGCCGCTGCGCAGTGATGTTGCCGAACTGCTCGACGAGCGGAAGAACCCCTTTTTCGATCATGCGCTGGTCCAGCTGTTCCTTGCTTATCGGAGCGGACGTGCCGTGGGCCGCATATCGGCGCATATTGATTTTCTGGCGCATGAGTTGCCGGTCGAGCAAGGCATGGGCCCTGGCACCGGCTGCTGGGGGATGTTCGAGGCCGAGGACGAGGAAACCGCCTCCGCGCTGATCGCTGCCGCCGAGGACTGGCTTCGCGAAAAGGGCATGACCAGGGTGCTCGCTCCCCTGAGCCTGTCGATCTGGGACGAGCCGGGTCTGCTGGTCAAGGGACACGATCACCCGCCGACAATGATGATGGGACATCACAATGCCGTCTATCAGGGATGGATAGAGGCGCAGCCAGGCTACAGTGAGGCCAAGCGGTTACTGACCTATGACCTCGAAGTGAGGGACGGCTTTCCGCCGCTGGTCAACCGGATCGTCGCATCGGGCGAGAAGAACGAGCGCATCCGATTACGTCAAGCCGACACAAAGAACGTCCCCGAGGAAGCTGCGATCCTGTTCGACATCCTCAATGACGCGTGGTCGTCGAATTGGGGTTTCGTGCCGATTACCGATCGAGAGATCGCCTATATCTCGAAGAAGATGAAGCCGGTGATTCGGCCTGACCTGCTGCTTTTCGCCGAATACGATGGAGAACCGGTCGCCTTCATGATGACATTTCCGGATTTCAACAGGCTCATCAAGCCGTTCAAAGGCAAGCTTTTTCCGTTCAACTGGATCAAGCTGCTCGCGTGGCTGCCGCGGATGAAGGGAAAGCGCATGAGGGTACCGCTGATGGGCGTGCGCAAAAGCCTCCAGAACTCCCGGCTGGCAAGCCAGCTCGCCTTCATGATGATCGAATATATCCGCCGTGCGGGCGTTGGGCGTTATGGCGGGGAAACGGCCGAGGTTGGCTGGGTTCTGGATGACAACACTCGCATGATTGCCATCGCGGATGCAATCGGGAGCAAGGTAAACCGGGAATATTCGATCTAC
>CAYPFE010000326.1:0-4180 GCA_964409895.1 uncultured Novosphingobium sp. | reverse complement strand
TCGCCTCGCCTATGCCGTCGCCAAGGCGGGTGTCGAGGCGATCATGCGCCATGTCGCCAACCGCTATGGCACCAAGGGAATCCGCGCCAATTGCATTTCGCCCGGCTCGACGATCCACGAGCGGCTGGAGAACGAGCTCGACGATGCGGCCAAGGAATGGCTGTTTGGCCTCGCGATCATCAAGTCGCGGCTGGGACGTCCCGAGGACATCGCCGCCATGGCGGCGCTGCTGATGGCGGACGAAGGGTCCTACATCACCGGGCAGGTGATCGGCGTCGATGGCGGCGTGGTGATGCGCAGCTAAGGAGAACCCAACTTGCCAGTCTCGAAAGAAATCCTCCGCCAGATCGAAGCTCGGCACAAGGAAGTGCTGGGCCAGCCGCCGCGGATCCTGCCGTCGGACAGGCAATCGGTTGCCACGGAAGTGCAGGCAACGACGCAGAAGCTGCGTGGCGGGGCCGTCCCCGACCAGCCGCCGATGCCGCTCGAAGCCATTCCCGAGATCATGTTCACCATGTGCCGCTTCCCGGAGCTGTGGGACAAGATGATCGAGCTGACGCTGGAGATCCAGGGGCCGAACGCGACGCTTCCCCTGCGCGACCGCAAGCTCGCGATCCTGCGCACCGGCTGGCTGTGCCAGGCGCCTTACGAATTCGGCGAACACGCCAACCAGTCGCGGCGTGCCGGCTTCACCGAAGAAGAGATCGAACGCATCACCATCGGCTCATCCGCTCCAGAATGGAGCGACGAGGATCGCGCGATCTTGCGCGCGGTCGAGGAACTGCATGCCGACACGATGGTCAGCGACGAGACATGGGCCCGGCTTGCAGCGCGCCTGAATGAGCACCAGCTGGTCGAACTGCTCATCCTGATCGGCCAGTTCGTTGCGACCGCCTATTTCCAGAACTCGCTGCGGCTGCGCCTTGAGGGTGAAAATCAGGGTCTGGCAATGCGAGGCGGTGGCGGCTGAACCTGCCGGCCTCCTCAACTCGACAACCATGCGAGAGACACAAATGCCGACGATCAATGAGCTGGAACTGGAGGCAATGCCGATTGCGAGCACCGAGTTCGGCTATGACCCGATGCCGTGGTTCGACAAGGCGCGGCAAAAGCACGACTGGCTGGCAACGAGCGACATCGGCTTCGTCGTCACCGGCTACCGTGAAATCGACGACATCATGCGGCTTGACGACAAGCTGCAGATGCCGGGTGAGGAAATCGCAGACATCATGGGTGCGCGCGGTACCGGCTGGGGCGATTTTGCGGTTGAGCAGATGCTGGTCTCATCGGGCGAACGCCACAAGCGACTGCGGGGCAGTGCCAGCTCGGCCTTCATGCCCTCAAGCGTCAAGCGCCTGCGCCCGCTGATGCGCGAGACGGTGTCGAACATCCTCGACGAATGGGCGCCCAAGGGCGCCTTCGATTTCACCGATTTCGCGGCCCAGTTTCCCGTCCGCGTGATGTTCGCCCTGCTGGGCACCTCGATCGAGCGACTGCCCGCGGTCATCAAGGACCTCGAAATCCATGGCGAGAGCTTCAATCTCGAGGTCGAGAAGATGCCGATTATCGAAGCCGGCTACCAGCGGCTCTGGAGTTTCGTCGACGGGCTCATCGAGGAACGTGGCACCGATGGCAAGGATGGCGACCTTCTCGACGTCATGATCGCTGCGCGCGAAAGTGGGCAGGTCACCGACAAGGAACTGCACCAGCTGCTGATCCTGATGTTCGCGGCGGGTTACGACACGACCAAGAACCTGCTGATCCTGCTGATGCGTTCGATGCTCGACAATCCGGACGTCTATCGAAAATGCGGCGAGGATTTCGATTATGCGAGGAAGGTGGTGAAGGAGCAGCTGCGTTTCGCAACGCCGTCAAACACGATGCGGATGGTGGCGGAAGGGTTCGAATACAAGGGCGTCGAGATACCCGCCGGCACCATGCTGGTGTTTCCGCTGACGATTTCAGGGCGCGATCCGGCGGTGTTCAGCGATCCGATGAGTTTCAATCCCGAACGCCAGGAAAAGCATCCGACGCAGGCCTTCGGGCGCGGCATGCACATCTGCCTCGGCCAGTTCCTCGCCGTCGCCAATGTCGAGGAGGGTATCCACCTGATCGCCCAGCGCAGCGCCAATCCGAAGCTGGCCGGCGAGGTGACCTGGAAGCCCTTTCCCGGCGTCTGGGGCATCACCAGCCTGCCGATCACCTTCGATCCGGTTGAAGTGTAGGCCCTGACCTCATCCCGGCCCCTCCCCCCGGGGGTCAATGGCTCGCCACGAAAATGGTGCCGGGGGCGGAATACAATCACAATATTATCTAATTGGTTTTTAATATTAAAATAAATTTCTGTTTTGAATATGCCCCCAAATATGCCCCCAATGTGGCGATTTACCCCTGTTTTCATCCCCTGGTTTGTGGGGTTGCAGGAGCCGAAATGCGCCCATCATTTCGACGGTACATTGAGCCTCTAGTTGTTAGTAGCATTCAAGGTGCTGCTCAAAGGGGCGGTGATGCATTCCCCTTCCGTCACCGTTCTCCCGCACCCAGAGCGCCGTCAGGTTGCAGCCTGACGTTATTTCCTTCATTAGCCGCCTTGCCGCCCGCCTGAGCGCCACCGCCTCGTTGGTATGCCCTCCATGCTTCCACATGCCGTTGCGCTCTCCCTTGGGCGCGCCTGAGCCCTTGGCTCCGCCGTGCATCCTACACACGCGCTTTCCGCTTACGGCTGGAGAGCGGCACGACCTCCCCGCCCTCGTCCGGGCCTGGCAGCGCGGGCAGTTCTTCAGGCCGGGCGGCTGGCTTTGCATGGGCTTGTCCTTCGTTTTCTTCCTCCCCCCTGTGGTCGTGGTAGTGGACATGCTGGTGCAGCTCCTTCGTGACCTTGATTGACTGGCGCGTGGTGCGGCGCTTGCCGCGAAGCGATTGCAGGCTCTCCAGTTGCTGCGTGAAGGTGCGCGCGAGCTTGCTGGCGGCATTGGCCGTCTGGGTGTCGTGGTCGTATTTGATCGCCCTTGCCGACAGTTTCATCGTCATCAGGTGGACCGCCACCATCTGTGCGGCCAGGCAGGCTTCCATCTCGTTCTTCGGCTTGACGCTATTGATGATGGCGAGCGCCGCACTGAACTGGTTTTCGTCCAGCCGCCATTGATGGGCTTGCTCATCCCAATAGTCCCGACTGCACAGGTTCTCGAGCTGGTCCATTAAGGTGGCGATCACGGCGCTTGAGCGCGTGCCAAATGCATCGGCCAGTTGCAGCCACCACAGGCTGTCATCGTTGCGGGGCGGTGTCGGGATTTCCTGATCGAAGCCAGCCGGTTCGAGCATCACGCCCAGCGGATAGGGCCGCGCAAGCACCCGCTTCTCGGCCGCTACTTCCCATTCGCGCAGTTCGACGGATGGCGCAGGGCGGTTGCGCTTGCGCCGCCTTCGTTTCGGCCTGGCGGCAACGTCCAGCCTTTCAGGATCGATGCGCTCGGCCTGCGCGATTGGTCTGTCCTTGCCCATCTTCTTCACGCATTTTCCATAGCACAAAGCGGGCCACCGATACAGACTTTGTTCCCCTATTGTTCTTGATGCAGACATGCTGCTGATGCAGGTCAATCCCATGTCATCGAAGCGCCTCGACAGCATCAGCGACTATGCAAGACACGGCTACCGGCTCAGGGTCGATTGCCGGAATTGCGGCCATGCCGGATTGCTCGACGCACGCGAGTTGACCGCCCTGTGCAGCAAGCGCGGCTGGAACCGGGATGTGTTCAGCCTGGAGAAGCGCCTGCGATGCTCGAACTGCGGCGGCAGGAACGTGCTGTGCGGGCCAGCGTCCGGAGACTAGGAGCTATGTCCGGTTTCAGGAAGTGGGCGAGAGGCTCGGAATAGCGCAAATGGGGTGGCTTTCTGCCGGTCCGCTTTCGGGCTGTAGTCCGCAAAACCGGACATCGATCCAGACATTCCGGCCCGTCCGCTTCGCGCGACATTGCGGTCATAAGGTGGCGCAGTTGCTTTCCCCGTTAGCAGACAATGGTTCTAGAGCGTCAAACGCCGGCTGCATCAGTTGCTCGACGGCTGGCTGACGGCACCCCCTGGCGGAGCGCCCTTGTGCCTGCGAGGTCGCCTATTTGAACGCTCATACCAATTCGATCAGTTCGTAATCATCGAGCGACGCCAGTTCGAAGGATGTGATCCC
>CAYPFE010000325.1:2175-4195 GCA_964409895.1 uncultured Novosphingobium sp. | reverse complement strand
TGCCGGTGATGATGTTGCCGGTCATCTGCATGTATTTTGCCCGCGACATCGGCAGCTTCCACGGGAAGAAGGAAAGGTCCGGCGTCGCCTGCGCGCGCGTCGCGGGATAGCCTATCCGCGCTTCGTCGGTGGCAAACGCGATGTCGCAGATAGACATCACCTCGGTGCCTCCTGCCAGGCAATTGCCGTGGACCTTGGCGACGACAGGCTTCAGCAAGTCCCAGATCGTGTACCAGTCGCGCAGGATGCCGCGGTTGAGCTGGTCGGTCCAGTCGTCCATCATGTCCGATATGGCGTGCGCCTTGCCGTCGTATTCCTGCGCGCCAACGTCATAGCCGCTGCAGAACGATTTGCCTTCGCCTTGGATGACGACGACTGACACGCTGTCGTCGGCTTCGGCGCGCTTCAGCGCATCGACGGTCTCCACGCGCAGCCGCATGCTCATGGCGTTGTGGACCTGCGGGCGGTTGAAGCTGATCGTCGCGATGCGGTCGGCAACTGTATAGATGATGTCCTGATAGTCGCTCATGATCCTCTCCCGGCTGGTAGCGCGAATGACCTTGCGTGTCCGCTCCGTGTAACGCAAGTTCGGAGTTCGCAAGGCTGACGCTGCGAAAGAGGGAGGGAACATGGACACGGCAGGTGCCGGCGACAATCTGGTAAGGACGGCCCGCGAGGCATTAGAAAACGACCCGGCGGGCAGGGCGGTCGAGTTCGGAGGCCGCTGGTACACCTTCGCCGAATTGAAGGCGGTGGCGGACCACCTTCTTGAGCAGCTTGAGGAATCGGGGGCCGAGCCGCATGCCTCGGTCGCCTTCGCGCCGCGCAACCGGCCATCGGCGGTTGCATCCTTGCTTGGCCTGATCGTCGGACGGCGCAATGTGCAGATGCTCTATGCCTACCAGTCCGGCGCATCGCTGGCGCGCAATTTCGAGCGGCTGCAATCGAGCGTGCTGGTCGCCGATGCCGATGACTACAGCGAAGAGGTCGTCGCAAAACTTGCCGAAATGGGCTGCGCTGGGATCGCGCTGTCTGGCATGAAGGCAGAACTGGTGCCCGGTTGCGAGCGGGTCACCCGGCCGGCCGGGCGAGACCCTGCGGCGCAACCCTGCGTCGAAATCCTCACCAGCGGCACTACCGGTTCCGCACGCCAGTACCCGCTGACTTACGAGGAACTCGAACATCGATTCGTCACCGCCAATGCCGCCTATGCCAAGGATGTGCTGAAGGACGTGACGCCGCCCTTCGTGTGCTACCCGATGGGCAATACCTCGGGCCTCTACAGCGTGCTTCCCAGCATGCTGATGCAACTGCCGATGGTGATGGTCGAGAAGTTCTCACTCGAAGCCTGGCACGACTACATAGTGCGCTACAAGCCGACCGAGATATACCTGCCGCCGTCGGGCATGCAGCAGCTGATCGACAGCGATATTCCACCGGAAGACCTTGCCTGCGCGCGGATCATGCGTTCGGGCATGACGCATCTGCCGGTAGAGGTCCACGCGGCCTTCGAGGAGCGCTACAAGGTGCCGGTGCTGATTTCCTATGGCGCGACCGAATTCGGCGGGGTCGTTATCCAGATGACGGAGGAAATGATCCCGGAGTGGGGCAGGAAGAAGCGCGGCAGCACCGGTCGCGCCTATGGCGAGGCGCAGGTGCGCGTGGTCGATCCCGACAGCGGCGAAGTGCTCGGGCCCGACGAGTCAGGGTTGCTCGAGGTGCTGGTGCCATCGATGGGAAGCACCTTCCGCCGCACCACCGACATTGCCCGGATCGACCAGGACGGCTTCGTCTTCATTCTCGGCCGCGCAGACGGCGCGATCCAGCGTGGCGGCTTCAAGATCCTGCCCGAATCGATCGAGGGGCCGCTGGCGCAGCATCCCGCCATCACCGATGCCGGTGTGCTGGCGGTGCCCGACGAGCGGGTCGGGCAGGTGCCTGCCGCGCTGGTGGTGGTGGCCGAAGGCGCGGAACGGCCGACGCCCGAGGAGCTGAAAGCCTTTCTGCGCGAGCACGTTCC
>CAYPFE010000325.1:0-2165 GCA_964409895.1 uncultured Novosphingobium sp. | reverse complement strand
TCCCGCTGTTCCGTCAGCATGATCGTTGTCAGCACTTCGTCGATGCGGTCCCGCGCACGTCTTCGGAGAAGATTGCCCGGGCGGGGCTAAGGGAGCTTTACGTCGAGCTTACGGGAACAGACCCATGACGGGTGGATCGGCCCACGTCCTGCCGGACGAATCCTTCCCGCTCATGGAGGGCAATATCGGCGATGCATTGCGCCACGCGGCGGATCGCTTTGGCGAACGTCCAGCGCTCGCCTGGGCGGGTGAGGACGGCATCGAGAGCATGAGCTACACCGAGCTGCTGGCGGAATCCGGGAAAGTCGCGGCCTGGCTGCTGTCCCGCGCGGAGCCGGGCGACCGCATCGGGATATGGTCGCGCAACTGCCTCGAATGGGTGCTGCTCGAATATGGCTGCGCGCTCGCTGGCATGGTGATCGCCTCGTGGAATCCCGGCTGGACCAATTACGAATGCGAGCATGCGCGTGATCTGACCGAACCGGCGCTGCTGTTCGTCGGGCTCGACACGCGGGGGGCACCGCTCGACGAACGGGCGTCGAGACTGATCGAACCGGATTGTCGCATCCCGCTGGAGGGACTGCGGGAGCTAGTGGCGGATAGCCTGCCAGGTATCATGCCGAGCCCCGACGCCTCCGACGTCTTTCTCATCCAGTTCACATCGGGAACCACCGGAAGGGCCAAGGGTGCCGCGCTGTCGCATCGCGCTGCACTCAACGCCGGGCTGCTGCGCACCGTGTTGGCCGATGCGGACGAGA
Organism: uncultured Novosphingobium sp.; assembly: GCA_964409895.1. Lineage (GTDB taxonomy): Bacteria > Pseudomonadota > Alphaproteobacteria > Sphingomonadales > Sphingomonadaceae > Novosphingobium. The sequence goes on along the minus strand of CAYPFE010000325.1, from coordinate 1,407 downwards.
CCGACGTGTGGTGCAACCCGATCCCGCTCAATCACATGGGCGGTGCGATCAGCATGGTGATCGGGGCGATGACCATCGGTTCCTCCTATATCGTCATGCACCGCTTCGACCCGGCGGAATATCTCAGGATGATGAAGGCATGCGGTGCGACGCGGATTGGCGGCGTGCCGACGATGATCCTCGCACTGACCGAGCAGCCGGGCTGGGCGCCGGAAACCTTCGGTGTGCGCTCGATCGGATCGGGCGGTGCACAGGTGCCCAAGCCTCTGATCGAGCGGATGATGCGCGAATTCGCGGCTCCCGTGATCGTCACATATGCCCAGTCAGAATGCCCGATGATCAGCGTTACCCTGCCATCGGACAGCGCCGAGGCGGTGTCCGAGACCGTCGGCAAGCCCGCACCGCACGTCGAGGTCAAGATCTGCGGCATTCAGGACGGTGAAACGCTAGCCGTCGGCGAGACCGGTGAGGTTTGCGTGCGATCGCCGCTGGTGATGAACTGTTACTACCGCATGGAAGAAGCCACCGCGAAGACCATCGATGCTGAGGGTTTCCTGCATACCGGCGATCTCGGCTGGCTTGGCGAGGACGGGTACCTGCGGATCAATGGACGCGCGCGCGAAGTCATCATCCGCGGTGGCGAGAACATCTACCCGGCCGAGATCGAGGACGCGCTGCTGTCGCACCCCGATGTGCTCGCCGCCTCTGCCGTCCCGATCGAAGATGAACGCTGGGGGCAGGTCGTCGGCGCCGCGATCCAGCCGCGCGAAGGCCGCACGCCCAACGAGGCGGAACTGAGGGACCACGTCGCCAGCCGCGTCGCCTATTTCAAGGTCCCCAGCCGATGGATGTTCGTCGATGCCTTTCCGCTCACGCCTTCCGGAAAGATCCGCAAGTTTGAGGTGGAGCAGATGTTCGCGGGGGGCACGGCCTGACCGTCCTCACGCGTAGAACCGCTTGAAGAACTCCCGATAGGCGAGGATCGGTCCGTCGCCGCTGACAAGCGTCGGCTCAACCAGGAATTTCTTGTGCTTCCAAATGGCGATGTCCTGCTCGATCTGGCGCAGGGTTTCCTTGACGATCGCCGTTGTCACCTTGGCCTCGACCAGGTCCGCCGGAACGTAATACTGATGCCTCAGCAGCGTGTGGCCAGTGTCGATCGGCGTGTGCATCTGCATCACCAGCATGTCCGTAATACCGTAGAATCGGGTGAAGGACACGCCTGGCCCCGGCGCACGCACGCTGATCTTGCCGTCGACGATACCCTTGGGCGTCGGCATCTTGGTTGAGACCGAGCTTTCGCGAACATAGCCTTCGATGTTGAATTCGGGCACCGGTGGTGACTTCGTGCCGTGGAGCGGTGCAAAATGGGCGATGTCGGCGCCGTTCTCGGTCAATTCCTGGATC
>CAYPFE010000324.1:0-4196 GCA_964409895.1 uncultured Novosphingobium sp. | reverse complement strand
CTCGCGCACGTCCTTCTCGCTATAGGCGAGCCGCATGCCCTTGCCGCCACCGCCGGCCGACGCCTTCATCATCACCGGGTAGCCGATCTCGGCGGAAATCCGCACAGCGTGCTCGGTATCCTCGATCTCGCCGACAAAGCCCGGCACGACATTGACGCCCGCTTCCAGGGCAAGCTTCTTCGATTCGATCTTGTCCCCCATCGCCGCGATCGCGCCCACTGGTGGGCCGATGAAGGCGATGCCTTCCGCGGCCAGCGCCTCGGCGAAGCTGGTGCGCTCCGACAGGAAACCATAGCCCGGATGCACCGCCTCGGCCCCGGTCTGTTTGCATGCGGCGATGATCCTGTCGGCGATCAGGTAACTTTCCGAGGCCGGCGGCGGGCCGATATGCACGGCTTCATCCGCCATCCGCACGAACGGCGCCCGCGCATCGGCATCGGAATAGACCGCCACCGTGGCGATGCCCATGCGGCGTGCGGTCTTGATCACGCGGCAGGCGATCTCGCCACGGTTTGCAATGAGGATTTTCTTGAACACTGACTAACCCTTCCAACGCCTTCACTCGCTCCTTTAGCGAGCGGGGCAATTCATTCAACTTCGACCAAATCCTTGAGCTGCTTCGTCCGCGCCTCGGTCATCGCGGTCTTGCAGGTGGCGACCATGAACGGCTCCATGGAGCCGCCGCGGAAGATGTAGCCCTCGCTGGTGCAATGGGCGTCACGATACTTGATCCAGGCGCGCTGGGCTTCGCGCAGCGTGTCGAAATAGCCAGGGCGCTTGTCCCAGCTGAGGTTCGAGCCTTCGGCGTCCATCTGCTTCATCGCGGCGGAGGTGATCTTCCACTGCGCGTTCAGCGCCTCATCGGCCTTGAGGTAATCCTGGTGGGCGCAGTAGTTCATTTCCTGCTGCGGGCCGGGGTCCTCGCAGTTCCACGGCGGATCGTCTGCAGGCGCGGCGGCGGCGAGGATGGCGAGGAGGATCATGCCGGGCACTCCTCCAAACAATATCCGTCACCCCGGACTTGATCCGGGGTCCAGCTTCCTTCTGGCGCAACGCTCCAAGAGAAGCCTAACCCCGGATCAAGTCCGGGGTGACGAAGTGGTGAAGGTGTCACTCCGCCGCCTCCCGCGCCGCACAAGCCCTCATCGGCTCCTCGCCCGCCAGCGGCTTCAGCCCGAGCTTCGCGAACAGCGCCGCGTCCTCGTCGTCGCCGGCATTGGGGGCGGTGAGCAGCTTGTCGCCGGTGAAGATGCTGTTCGCGCCGGCAAGAAAGCACAGCGCCTGCGTCGCCTCGGACATCGACTCGCGGCCCGCCGAAAGCCGCACCATGCTCATCGGCATCGTAATCCGGGCGACCGCGACGGTGCGGACGAATTCTATGTCGTCGATCTTCGCCAAAGGCGTGTCGGCCAGCATATCGCCCAAGACCGTACCCTTGACCGGCACCAGCGCGTTGACCGGCACGCTTTCGGGATGGTGCTCCAGAGTTGCCACCGTGTGGATGAAGCCGACGCGATCCTCGCGCGTCTCGCCCATGCCGACGATGCCGCCCGAGCAGACGTTGATGCCCGCCTGCCGCACGTTTTCCAGCGTTTCCAGCCGGTCGTCCATGCTGCGGGTGGAGATGACGCGCTCGTAATATTCGGGGCTGCTGTCGATATTGTGGTTGTAATAGTCGAGCCCGGCCTCGGCGAGCTGGTCTGCCTGCTCCGGCGTCAGCATGCCGAGCGTCATGCAGGTTTCCATGCCCATCTGGCGCACGCCCTTCACGATCTCCACGATCGCCGGCATGTCGCGGTCTTTGGGATTGCGCCAGGCGGCACCCATGCAGAAGCGCTGAGAGCCTGCATCCTTCGCCCGCGCTGCCGATTGCAGCACTTCGCGCACGTCCATCAGCTTGGTCGCTTCGACGCCGGAATCCGCTTTCACCGATTGCGAGCAATAGCCGCAATCCTCCGGGCAGCCGCCAGTTTTGATTGAAAGCAGCGTCGCCATCTGGACCTCGCCCGCCGCGTGGTGTGCGCGGTGAACCTCGGCCGCGCGGAACACCAGCTCGGTAAACGGCAGGTCGAACAGCGCGGCGATCTCCTCGCGGGTCCAGTCGGAGCGGATGGCGTCCATGCTCAGATCTGGTCCAGCGCCTGGCTCATGTCGGCGATGATGTCGTCGATATGCTCGATGCCGACCGAGACGCGCACCACGTCGGGCCCGGCGCCTGCCTCGACCAGCTCGGCCTCCGAGGACTGGCTGTGTGTCGTGGAAGCCGGGTGGATGATCAGCGATCTTGTGTCGCCAATGTTCGCCAGATGGCTGAACAGCTGCACCGATTCGACCAGCTTGATGCCGGCATCGTATCCGCCCTTGAGGCCGAAAGTGAACACCGCCCCGCCCCTGCCGCCGAGATACTGCTTGCACAGCGCGTTGTACTTGTCGCCTTCAAGGCCCGCGTAAGACACCCAGGCGACCTTGGGATGGTCCCTCAGCCACTTCGCCAGCGCCAGCGCGTTGTCACAATGCCGCTCCATCCTCAGCCCCAGCGTCTCCATGCCGGTGAGCGCGAGGAAGGCGTTGAACGGCGCCATTGCCGGCCCGAAATCGCGCAGGCCCAGCACGCGGCAGGCGATGATGAAAGCGATCGGGCCGATTGGGGCGAGCGCGTCGTTCAGCACGGCGCCGTGGTAGGAGGGGCTCGGCTGGGTCAGGCTCGGGAACTTGTCGCTGGAAGCCCAGTCGAATTTGCCCGAATCGACGATTACTCCGCCGATGGAGTTGCCATGGCCGTTCAAAAACTTGGTGGTCGAATGGACGACGATGTCCGCACCATGCTCGATCGGCCGGCAAAGCGCGGGCGAGGCCATGGTGTTATCGACGATCAGCGGCACGCCGGCATCGTGCGCCACCCTGGCGATAGCGGCGATATCCGAAACGACGCCACCCGGATTGGCGAGGCTCTCGATGAAGACGCACCGCGTCTTGTCGTCGATGGCGGCGGCGACATTGGCGGGATCGTCGGCATCGACGAAGCGGCCTTCCCAGCCGAACTTTTTGATCGCATGGCCGATCTGGTTCAATGAGCCACCGTAGAGCTTCTTCGCCGCGACGATGTTGCAGCCCGCTTCCATCAGCGTGTAGAAGGCGAGGAACTGGGCGGCATGGCCAGACGCCACCGCCAGCGCCCCGACGCCGCCTTCGAGCGCGGTGATCTTGCCTTCCAGCGCATCGTTGGTGGGGTTCATGATGCGGGTGTAGATGTTGCCGAATTCCTGCAGCCCGAACAGCCGCGAGGCATGGCCGACATCGTCGAACACATAGGACGCCGTCTGGTAGATCGGCGTGATCCGCGCCTTGGTGGTGGGATCGGGCTGCGTGCCCGCGTGGATGGTGAGTGTTTCGAGTTTTTGGGTCATGTCCTGTCCCCTCTCTCTAGCTATTCCGCCGCTTCCAGCTCACCACCCACAGGTGGCATGTTGTGACCCAAAAGGCGCAGCATGTCCGCTGCGCATTCGACGACGTTGGAACCCGGGCCATAGATGCCCTGCACCCCGGCATTCTTGAGGAAATCATAGTCCTGCGGCGGGATGACGCCGCCGGCCACCACCTTGATATCCGAACGACCCGCATCCTTGAGATGACGGATCAGCTCAGGGATCAGCGTCTTGTGGCCGGCCGCGAGCGAGCTTGCGCCGACCGCATCGACACCGTTTTCCAGCGCCAGCGCGCAGGCTTCCTCGGGCGTCTGGAACAAGGGGCCTGACGTGACCTCGAAGCCCATGTCGGTAAAGGCGCTGGCGATGACATTGGCGCCACGGTCGTGTCCGTCCTGACCCATCTTGGCGACCAGCAGACGCGGTTTGCGGCCGAGCCGGGTGGTGACGGCCTGCACGCCCTCGATCACCTGCGCATAGCGGCTGTCCTCAGCATAGGCGGCGCCGTAGATGCCTTTTACCGGCACCGGCGACGTGCCGTAACGGCCGAACGCCTCCTCCATCGCGTCGGAAATTTCGCCGAGCGTCGCCCGCGCGCGGGCCGCCTCGACGGCGAGCGCCAGCACATTGCCATCGCCCTTCGAACCCTCGGTAAGCTCGGCCAACGCCGCGCGGCAGGCCTGCTCGTCGCGGGTCTCGCGAACCTTGTTGATGCGCGCGATCTGCGCGTCGCGCACCGCGTGGTTGTCGACTTCAAGCGTATCGAGGTGG
>CAYPFE010000323.1:0-4205 GCA_964409895.1 uncultured Novosphingobium sp. | reverse complement strand
CGCTGCCGAGGCTCCGGAACGCCTGCGCCATCTCCATGCCGATCGCACCGGCGCCGACGATGACGAGATGGCGCGGCAGCTCAACGAGTTCGAACAGGTTCTCGTTGGTGAGACAGGGTACGGCGTCGATGCCCTCGATGGGAGGAATCGCCGGTTTGGAGCCCGTGGCGATGACGATACGCGGTGCGCGCAGTTCCCGGTCCCCGGCCCGAATCGAATCCCTGCCGGTAAACACGGCCGTCTCGCGGATCACTTCCGCACCCATGCCCTCGAAGCGTTCCTGCGAATCATGCGGTTCGATGGCCGCGATGGTATCTCGAATATGCGCCGAAACGCCCTCCCATGAAACTTGCGGTTCTCCCAGCGTCACGCCGAATCGCCCCTCCTGACGTCCGTAATGTGCCCGCGCGGCGGCGGAGATCAGCGCCTTGGAAGGCACGCAGCCGGTGTTGAGGCACTCCCCTCCCATGCTCTCGCCCTCGATGAGCGCGACCTTGAGGCCAAACAGAGCCGCTCCGCCCGCTGCGGTCAGTCCGGCCGCGCCTGCGCCGATAACGATCAGGTCATGGGTGAATTTCATGGCGTCAGCGTAACCGATCTTCGTTGCGCTGCGAACACAGGATGCGCATGGTGGCACCGACACACCAGCAGGAAGGCACGCCCGCCCCGTGAACCTCGAAAACAGCCAGAATTACTATGGCAAGGTCCTCGCCTCATCCGCCGACCTGCGCACCGATGCCTGCTGCACGCTGGACGCGATGCCACGCGATGTCCTGCAAGCACTTGGCAATGTCCACGAGGAGGTGCGCGCACGCTATTTCGGCTGTGGGCTGGTGGTGCCGCAGGCTCTCGAGGGCTCGCATGTTCTCGATCTCGGTTCGGGCTCGGGCCAGGATGCATATGTCCTCTCGCAATTCGTCGGCGAGACGGGATCGGTTACCGGCGTTGACGCGACGCCAGAACAGCTGGACGTCGCCGAACGCCACCGCGAATGGCACCGCGAGCGCTTCGGCCATGCCCACTCCAACGTCCGCTTCGTAGAAGGCGATATCGAAAGGTTGGGCGAGCTGGGCTTGCCCGAAAGCCATTTCGACGTGATCGTCTCCAACTGCGTCATCAACCTCGTGGCCGACAAGGCGGGCGTATTCGCTGCGGCGCAGCGGTTGCTGAAGCCCGGCGGCGAGATGTATTTTTCGGACGTCTATGCCGAACGCCGCGTGCCGGAACATCTCAAACATGATCCGGTGCTCCATGGCGAGTGCCTCTCGGGCGCGCTCTATTGGGGTGACTTCATCGCGCTCGCCAAACGGGCGGGATTCGCGGACCCACGCCTCGTTACCCATCGTCCGATGACTATCGAGGACCCGGCGATTTCGGCCAGACTGGAAGGGATCGGCTTCCACTCCGCCACCTACCGCCTGTTCAGGCTCGAAGACCTCGAACCGCAATGCGAGGATTACGGGCAGGCGGTGCGCTATCGTGGCACCGTCGCCGGAGCGGAGCAGATGTTCGTGCTCGACGCGCATCACCACATCGAAGCGGGCCGGGTCTTTCCCGTCTGCGGCAACAGCTGGAAGATGCTCGCCGACACCCGCTTCGCCCCGCATTTCGACTTCATCGGCGGTTTCTCGCGGCATTACGGGGTCTTTCCGGGTTGCGGAACGCCGATGCCCTTCGTGGGAGAAGCGAAGGCACAATCGGATGGTTGCTGTTGAATTCCCTATTCAGCGGATGTCCGGATAATGCCGCGCCAGACGCTTGCGCGCGCCGAATGCCCACATCACCCCGACCTTGAGATAGATCCAGTTGGCCCTCAGCGGTCCCCAGGCGGTGATGCGCCGGTCCGAGGTCTCGACGATCCGCGGCACCAGCCTGACTTTCCCGAGCCGTGCGAACTTGATGCTGAGGTCGGCATCCTCCATCACCGGCATACCGGGATCGCAGCCTCCGATCGCCAGGAAATCCGCGCGGCGAAAGAACATCGCGTGGTCGCCGAACAGCAGCCTGACGCCCCGAAGGAAAAGGTGCGGGCGGAACAGCAGCGGCGCGTACCAGGTCTTGATCCAGTTGTGGAAGCTGGTGCCCCAGCGGATTTTCCTGCCCCGGATCAGCGGCGTGAAGCCCGCCAGCGCGGTGCGCCGATCCGCCATCACCGATGCGATGACCTTCACTGCGTCGATTGGCGGGAGGGTGTCGGCGTGCACGACGCAGACGATCTCGCTCGCCGCCGCCTCGACGCCTGCATTGATCTGTGCGGCCCTGCCCCTTGGCGCTTCGACCAGCCGCCAGCCGGCATCGCACACGATATCGCGGCTGCGGTCGCTGCTGCCGCCATCGACCGCGATGATTTGATCAGGCTGCGGATCGAGCTTACGGAGGTGGCCGACAAGTGCTGGCAGCTCCTGTTCCTCGTCGAGCACGGGGATGACGATGGCGATACTGCTCACGCCAGCAGCTCTGGCCATTGGGCCAGGTCTTCAGGCGTGTCGACATCGGTGAGAACGGGCAGCAGCGCGGGTTCGATGCCCTGTGCAGCCAGCCTCTCGAGCGTTTCTGAGAGGACCGTAGGCGTGCTCCATGGGATGCTCTCGAAGGCGAAGGGAATGGGCTGCGAGAACCCGATCAGATAATAGCCGCCATCGGTTGCCGGGCCGATCACCACCTCGAACTCCTCAAGCAGGTCGCGCGCTTCCCGAAGCAGGTCCGGCGTCAGCCCCGGCGCGTCGCTGCCGATGACGATAGCGGGTGCGGCAATGCGCGTGAGCCGTTCGCCGAGATCGCCCTCGCCTTGTTCGGCTATCGCAATGCCTCCGCCGCTCAACGCAGCAAAGGCTTCCCTCGATCCGCCGGTGATCCGCAGTTCGGCGGGCAATCCGCTCTGCCGGGCGGTCTCAAGCGTGGCGCCAAGCATCCGCGCATAGACGCGCGCCGCACCCTCCTCGCCCAGCGCCGGGATCAGCCTTGTCTTGGCCTTGCCGGGCTCGGGATAGCGGGCGAAAATCGTCAGGCGCGGTTCGGGCATGGCCCGAGGTTTAGCGTCTCGACGCGTTTGTGCCCATCCGGCATGATCGGCGCATGGCAAAGTTTCTACGCCCTGTCCTGTTCGCTGCCGCCGGAGCAGCGGTTGCCGCGCTTGTGATTGCCGAGCGCAGGCGCCCGCTGCGCCGCCGGACGCAGGCGGTGGCGCAGCGCACCGCTGCCAACCTTGCGCTCGGGGCGAGCTGCGCGGCGGTGATCGCCGCGGTGGAGGAACCGCTTTGCCAGGCCATCGCGCAGCGCAACGAGGCGGGAAGGAGAGGGCTGGCCGGTATACTGCCCCGCCCGATGCGGCTTGCCGCCGGGCTCGCGGCGATGGATTACGGTTTCTACCTCTGGCACGTCGCGACGCATAAGGTTCCGCTCCTCTGGCGTTTCCACCGGGTCCATCACGTCGATCCCGATCTCGACGCATCCACCGCCGTGCGGTTTCACACGCTCGACATGCTGGTCTCGCTGCCCTGGCGGCTGGTGCAGGTGCGGCTGAGCGGCGTGGACCGGAAGGGGCTCGCGTTGTGGCGGCAGTTCTTCAATGCCTCGATCCTGTTCCACCATGCCAATCTGCGGCTGCCGGGCGGCTGGGACCGCCGGATCGCCTGGCTGCTGACGACGCCGGAAATGCACGGCATCCACCATTCCGCAGAGCGGGTGCAACGCGACAGCAACTGGTCGAGCGGGTTCAGCCTGTGGGACCGGCTGCACGGCACGCTGCGGCAGGATCGGGCGCAGGCGGAACTGACGATCGGCGTCGACGACGCGTGTGCGGGCAAGGACATTGCCCTGTTGCCCGCGCTGAAAGCACCGTTTCGCCCCGAAAGTGAGATCGCTCAGGCCTGAGAGCGGGTCAGCAGGTACATCCGGTAGTCCCCGTAATTCTTGGCGAGGCTGATCCTTCCGACATAGCGGCAGCGGAAGGTGCCGGGGGCTTCGAGCGCCAGTATCGCAGCGAAAGGTTCGGTCACGAAAACCGCGCCGGGTGGCGTGACGGGTTCGATCCGGGCCGCCCGCGACACCTCGGTGCCGTAGAAATTGGTGCGCCCGGTGATCCGGTCGTGGGCGCGGTAGGCGGGGCCATAATGGACGCCGATGCGCATGCCGCCGCAATTCTCGAGGCCAAGGGTGCTGAAGTCGAAGCCGCGCAGCCGGTCCTGCAAGTCGAGCGCGATCGA
>CAYPFE010000322.1:0-4210 GCA_964409895.1 uncultured Novosphingobium sp. | reverse complement strand
TCGGCTTCCGCTGCGGCTTCCTCGGCCTGCTGCACCTCGAGATCATCCAGGAACGCCTGAGCCGCGAATACGACCTCGACCTCATCACCACCGCGCCCTCGGTCGTCTACCGCATCGAGCTGCGCGCGTCGAAGACCGAGGACGCCGCGGAAATCCTGCTCCACAACCCGGCCGACTATCCCGATCCCAGCCGTATCGAGACGATCGAGGAACCGTGGATCAAGGCGGTGATCTACACGCCCGACGAGTATCTTGGCTCCATCCTCAAGCTCTGCCAGGACCGGCGCGGCATCCAGCGCGATCTCACCTATGTCGGCGGGCGCGCCCAGGTGACCTATGAATTACCCCTCAACGAAGTGGTGTTCGATTTCTACGACCGCCTGAAGAGCATCAGCCGCGGCTATGCCAGCTTCGATTACGAGCAGATCGGGTTGCGCGAGGGCGACCTCGTCAAGATGAGCATCTTGGTGAACGGCGATCCGGTCGATGCCCTGTCGATGATCGTCCACCGGGGCGTCGCCGAAGACCGCGGCCGCGGCATGTGCGAACGCCTGAAAGACCTCATCCCCCGCCACCTCTTCAAGATCCCGATCCAGGCCGCGATCGGCGGAAAGGTGATCGCGCGGGAGACGATCAGCGCGCTGCGCAAGGACGTCACGGCGAAATGCTACGGCGGCGACATCACGCGGAAGAAGAAGCTGCTGGAGAAGCAGAAGAAGGGCAAGGCGAAGATGCGGGAATATGGCAATGTCAGCATCCCGCAGGAGGCGTTCATCGCGGCCTTGCGGATGGGGGAGGAGTAGAATTCCTCGCCCCGGTCTCTCCCAAGAACAAAGGATATAATGTAGGACAGCCCCTCCCTGCCAGGGCAGGAAGGGGCCGTTGCTACGCCCGTTAAGGTACCGCGATCACCTGAAAGTGACGGTGACGTCGAGGCCGTAGGTGCGCGCCGGGATGAAGTTGGCGGAGGAGATGAACTCCTGCACCAGTTCGAAGTTGCGCGACTTGTTGTCGGTGAGGTTCTTGGCCCAGACGGCAAATTCGACATTGCCGCCGCCGACTTCGATGTCCTTGATCGCGGCTCGTGCATTGACTGTCCAGAATGCCTTGCGATTCGCGAGAATCAGGATTTCCGGCGCGGTGCGGAACTGGTTCTGGTCCGTGATCATCTTGCCGAAGTAGGTTGCGTCGATGCGGAACGACGCATAGGCGTCAGCGAACAGCGGCTGGGTATCGTATTGGCCCCACAGAGTGCCGGTCCATTCCGGGCGCTGTGCGAGCGCGATCGGATTCCCGCCGTTGCTCTGCACCACCAGAGGGTTGAGCCGCGTGAACTTGGTCTTAGTGAAGCCGAGGGTGCCGCCGAGTTGAAGCCCGTCGGTGGGTGCGGCAGTCACTTCGAGCTCGAGGCCATAGGCCTTGATGTCGCCCTGGTCGACCACGAAGGTGCTTACGAAATCGGGCAGGGCCGCAGCGGTGGTCGAGCCGAACAGTGGTCCAGCAAGGAGTTGGATCAGGTCTTTGGAAGATTGCTGGCTGGTTCCTTGGGGCGATTGGAAGCTCTTGTACTTGACATGGAACAGAGCGAGGTTGACCCGCAGCTTGCGGTTCAGAAGGTCGGCCTTGAGTCCCGCCTCCCAGCTTGTCGCTGTTTCCGGAGCATAGGGAATGCCGATGCTGGCGCCGCCCGATACGAAGCTGGTCGAGAACTTGCCATAGACCAGGATATCGTTGTTCGGTTGCCAGTTGACGCCGATCAGCCAGTTGGGCTTGGTCTTCTTATAGGTCGGCGGATTGATCGGTGAGGTGGTGCCCGCCGGCGGCAGGATCGGGGTCAGCCCGCCTGCGGCTGGCGTTGCGCCGAAGGTGAAGATCTCGTTCTTCTTGTCATAGGTGATACGCGCGCCGCCGATCAGCGTGATCTGATCGGTAACGGCGAATTCGATCTGGGCGTATCCCGCGATCGATGTCGCCGTGTTGATATTGAAGCCAAGCTTGCTGATCTGCGCCACGCCAGAGGTGGGGAAGAAACCGAGGCTGGTCGTGTTGCCGGCGTGTCCCGATTCGTCCCTGGAATGGAACCACAGCCCGCCAACGGTGAGCTGCACGCGGTCGCTGCTCCAGTTGATCTGCAACTCGTTGCTGTACTGCTTGGACGTCGAGGTCGCCGCGGAACCGATAGGCACAATGCGTTGCCCAACGCGGGGGGCGTATACAAAATTCTCGAAGGCCGTGATCAGGCCTGGAACGCTAGCAAGGGTGACAATGGTACCCGGAGCGGCGAAGGGATTCTGCTTGCCGATCAAACTGAAGGCGGAGAGCGTTGCAAAGGGCGTCACCGCTTGCTGGGTAAAATCAAGCGAGCCGACACCGTCAATGGCCGAGGTGGCGTGGACGAAGACGCTGCGGCGCGCGAAGACGTTCTTGACGGTCAGGTTGTCGGTGGCTTCCCATGTGGCGGTGACGGAGTGGCCCTGCACCAGCATGTCGCGCGGTGTCACCCAGCCGTTGGAGACGATCTTGGGGCGCTTCGCCAACGGATTTTGGAAGGTCGGCTGGCTGGTCGTCAGTGCTTCGATGAGAGCTCCGACAAGTGGAAAGTTCGGATCATGGCCGATAAAGGAAGTGCCTTCAGGCGTGCCCTTGTCGCGCAGCCGGTCGTATTTGTAGACGATGCTGAAATTGTCGGTCGGCTCGAACTTCAAGGCGCCAAAATAGGAATAGGTGTCCTGGGTGCCGAGCCATTTTGGCGAAGTGGCCTTCTTGTTGAAGATGCCCACGGACGGCTGGAAGCCCTGCTGGTTGATGACCGTCCGGTCCCACACGAGCCCGGCCTTGGCGTTGCGGATGTCGCCGTGGCGGTAATTCCGCACGAAGGACACATAGGCGGTGAACGGGCCGAACTTGGGGGTCTCCACGGTGCCGCGCACGCGGTAGTGGCCACGGTTGCCGATCGTGCCCGAAAGCTTGACGAAGGCCTCGCCGGTCGGGTCGCGGGTGGTGATGGAGACCGCGCCGCCCGTCGCGTTGCGCCCGAACAGCGTGCCCTGCGGTCCGCGCAGCACCTCGATCCGGGCGACGTCGGGCAGGTCGAAGATCGAACCGCGCGGGGACGATATGTAGACGCCGTCGAGATAGATCGAGATCTGCTTGTCCGATCCGGCGACGACGCCGAAGCTGTTCTGGCCGCGGATGGTGAAGCTCGGCGTGGCGATGCCGCCCGCCGAGGGACGCACGATCATGCCGGGCGCGAGTCCGGAAAGGTCCTGCACGGTCTGGATGCGGTTTGCCTCCAGCGCATCGCCAGTGAAGGCGGACACGGCGATGGCGACGTCCTGCTGGTTCTGTTCGCGCTTGTTGGCAGTGACGGTGATGTCCTTGACGCCTTGGGTCACTTCCTCTTCGGCGGCGCTGGCCTGGGATGGCGTCAGCGCGGTGACGGCCAGTGCCGACGTGGCGAGCAGTGCCGTGCGAATCGTGGTTTTGGTGCTCATTGCTTCCCCCTTTTTGGTCTCATAGCTAAGGGTATCGCAGTGACTTTTTGCCCCAGGAGGCGATACCCGGTACATCTTCACCGGCTCGTCCATCGCACACATCGATTCATATCGACTGTCGGTCAATCGACGAACCACATGACCATTCGGCTCAAGATCCCCCTCTCGCCGGGCCGGCCAATGGTTCTGGGCGGAAGTGTGCATTTGCACGCGCGTTCGTCAAGCGGTTGCGGGGCAATACCGCCGAAAAACAATGCAAACTGTGACTATTTTCCCACAGTCGCCCTGACTACCGCCCCCCGCGTACGAGCCTGCCCGGCCTTGCGCCGGTATCCGCATCGTGGCGGCGGGTGACCTCCCCGTTGACCAGCGTCGCGAGATAACCCCTTCCGTCCTGCAACAGGCGCGGGCTGCCGAGCGGAAGGTCGAAACGCATCTCCGGCATGTCGATGCCGATATTGTCGAAGTCGATGACGTTGAGGTCGGCGCGCTTGCCCGGCGCGATTGTACCGCGATCGGACAGCCCATAGAGCCAGGCGGGCTTGCCGGTGATTTTCCGCACCGTCTGTTCGACCGGCAACTTCGGCCCGCGCGAGCGGTCGCGGCTCCAGAAGCTGAGGTGGAAGGTCGGCATCGATCCGTCGCAGATCACCGCAAGGTGCGCGCCGCCGTCGCCCAGCCCGCTGACCGCGTTGGGATCGGCCAGCATGTCGTGG
>CAYPFE010000321.1:0-4213 GCA_964409895.1 uncultured Novosphingobium sp. | reverse complement strand
ATCTACAAAAAGGCCGAAGAGCCCTGGCGGCGCGCGCGCAAGAACCTCGGGCTGATGATGCGCGAAGGACTGCTCAAGGAAAATATCGACGGCGAGGCGCTGCTGTGGGCCCACACCCGCCTGCTAGCCCGGCCCGAAGACCGCCGCATCATGATGGTGATCTCCGACGGCGCGCCGGTCGACGATTCGACGCTGTCGGTGAACAGCGCCGGCTATCTCGAGGCGCATCTGCGCAAGGTGATCGAGTGGATCGAGAAGGTCTCCCCGGTCCAGCTCATCGCCATCGGCATCGGCCACGACGTTACGCGGTATTACAGGCGCGCGGTGACGATCATGGACGTGGAACAGCTCGGCGGGACGATGATCGAACAGCTGGCGGGGCTGTTCGAGGAGGAATAGAAATCTCTTGTGAAGCCGTCTGTCTTGGCGCAACTGCGCATCGGTTTTAGGGGGGACGTGCATTAGATGAGGTGTAGGTTGCCCCTTGCGTGCGCGGCTGTGCTTTCATCCATGAGTCCTGCATTTGGGCAGGATGAAGGGAATCCTGCCGCGGAGTTGGCAGATGTACCACCAACTGAGGTGACGTCGCCCGCGGCAATAGTTTCCCCTGTCGAGCAAGAACCTCCCCAAGCGACTTCTCATGTGACTGTACCCGCGCTTACGCCGGTGTCGCTAGAAATTCTGGCCGATATCGGAAGTGAGAGCAGCCAGTCCGGTGACACCTTTCCACTGCGATTGGCGAAACCCATTGTCTTGGACGGAAGGGAAGTCATTCCTGCTGGAGTTCAAGGCATGGGCGAGGTTGTCCATGCCAAGAAGCGGGGCGGCAGCGGTGCGGGCGGCGAGTTGATCGTCGCGGCCCGTTACCTTGATGTCGATGGCCGTCAATTGCCGCTGCGCAGCATGCGCTTTTCAGCAATCGGTCTCGATCAGATGGAAAAGGTCCAGGTCGTGACAGCCCTTGTCGGAGTAATCGGCCTGACGGTGAAGGGCCGGGACGTTGAGATTAGGAACGGCAGACTGGCCGATGCAATGACCAGGTCCGATTTCGAAATGGAACTCGATCAGCCGGTGGACTCGACGATCGTACCGGAAAATGAACAGGCCGTGCCTGAGAATGAACCGGCCCGCGAAATCGAAGTTGAAGATCAAGAAGGTGCAGGAGAAAGCCCCAATGTTGAATAAGTTCGTAGCGACCGGAATCGCGGCCTTGTCAGTTTCTTTCTCGGTTCCGGCATTCGCCGGAGCGGAAAAGGTATCGCCAGATCAGATTGCCTTTCCGGCGCCGCCAGCCGGCCAGGGACAAGTTGTCTTCTATCGGCCAGGCGGGATGAGCGGTTCTGCCGTTGCATGTTCCATCCATGAAAATGGCGAAAAGGTGAGTTCGCTCGGCGGTGGACGCTATTTCATCATGAATGCGGCACCGGGGAAGCACGAATTTTCCGTGAAGACCGAAGCGACCGACCAGTTGACGCTGGAACTGGAACCCGACGAACGGCAGTTTGTCGCTTGCCGTATCAAGATGGGCATCATGGTCGGACGCCCGGACATCCGCCCGTCGAGCGAGGAGGAATTCCGTTCGGGCAAGAAGTTCGGATTGGTAGACGACGAGGATATGGGGCCGGGTCCCGGCGCCATGCGCGCTGCTGATGTTGAGGCAGCGCTTGCCGGCGGCAGTGCAGCTGCGCCGGATGCCGCTGAAGAAGAAGCGGCTCCCTCGTCCAACGAGGAACCCGCTCCTGCGGAAGGCGCGGGCGAAGGCAGCGCTGAATAATCGAATGTCCGGGGGAGCGGGCTTTCCTGCCCGCTCCCGCTGGGCTAGGCGGCGCGTATGGACATAGCTCAAGCCGTCGCCGCCCGCCGCTCGATCCGCGCCTTTCTCGACAAGCCGGTCGATCCCGCGGTGCTGCGCCGTGTCATCGCACAGGCGCAGATGGCTCCCTCGGGTTACAACTTCCAACCGTGGGAAGCGGTGGTGGTGACGGGCGAGAAGCTCGGCGAGCTGTCGCGGCTGATGCTCTCTGCCGAGCCGCAGGACCCGGTCGAATACCAGCTCGTGCCCAAGGGATTGCCGCAGCTGTACAAGGACAGGCGCGACGGGATCGTCGGACGGCGCATGGAAGCGGCCGGCTTCGCACGCGGCGACGCGGATGGCATGGCGAAACTGGCGGCGCGCAATTTCGCCTTCTTTGGCGCGCCCGCCGCGATGTTCACCTTCGTGCCGCGTGTCATGGGGCTGCCGCAATGGTCGGACGTCGGCATGTGGCTGCAGACGGTGATGCTGCTGCTGGTCGGCGAGGGGCTGGGGAGCTGCGCGCAGGAATCGCTGTTCGTGCATGGCCGGCTGATCAAGGAGTTCCTCGGCGTCAGCGATGAGAGCCACGTCTTCTTCTGCGGCATGGCGATAGGCCATCCCGACCCGGACGCGCCACTGAACCGCTTCGAGCGCACTCGCGCGCCGATTGACGAGGCAGTGCGCTTCGTCGGCGACGCCTGACCCCAGCCGCGCCATGGCATGGCCGTTCCTCTGGGTGCCGCTGACGCTGGCCGCATCGGCCAGCCAGGTCGTGCGCAACGGAGCCCAGGCCTCTTTGACTGCGCGGATCGGCACCCTGGGCGCGACCCAGACCCGCTTCGTCTTCGGTCTGCCCTTCGCCGCCCTGTTTCTCAACATCGCCATGTATTTCGGCAGTGAGCAGCTCCCCGAATTCGACATCGCGGCTCTGGGCTGGACGGCGCTGGGCGCGGCCTGCCAGATCGGCGGCACTGCGACGATGCTGGTGGTGATGGGCAAGCGCGCGTTCTCGGTGGGATACGCCTATATCAAGACGGAGCCGGTGACGGTCGCGCTGTTGGGCGTGATCATCCTTGGCGATCACTTGCCCGCTTTGTCCTGGCTTGCTGTCGGTATCGTCACGATCGGCGTCCTGATCGCGTCCGCTCCGCCGGAGCGTTACCGCCATCTGGGCACAGAAAAGGCAATGATCGCGCTCGGTATTCTCTCCGGCGCGCTTTACGGCCTCTCCTCCATCGCCTTTCGCGGCGGGATCGAGGCGCTGGAATACGGCGGCTTCGCCGTCCGGGCGCTCAGCGTGCTGGTGCTGTCGCTCGCCATGCAGACGGCGATGCTGGGCTGCTGGCTGGCGGTGTTCGACCGGGACGGGTTCATCGGCTCGATCCGCGAATGGCGGCGCAGCTTCGGTGCGGGTCTCGCGGGCGCGCTCTCTTCCTCGCTGTTCTTCACCGCCTTCGCGATCACGCCTGCGGCCAATGTCCGCACCCTGGCGCTGGCCGAACTTCCTATTGCGGCGCTGTTTTCTGGGAGGCTGACCGGCCAGCGCACCAAGCGCCACGAACTCGTCGGCATGCTGACCATCGGTGCAGGCGTGTTGCTGCTGCTTGCTGCCCATGCCCGAGCTTTGTAAGGCCCAGCGGCCATGCCAGACACCGCGCCCTTGAAGCTCTTCAACAGCCTGACCCGCAAGCTCGAGACCTTTGAGCCCGTCCACCCGGGTGAAGCGCGCGTCTATACCTGCGGGCCGACGGTCTACAATTACCCGCATATCGGCAACATGCGCGCCTATGTCTTCGCCGACGTGCTGGGCCGCACGCTGTCCTTCAAGGGTTACAAGCTTACCCACGTCATCAACATCACCGACGTCGGGCACCTCACCGACGATGCCGATACCGGCGAGGACAAGCTGGAGAAGGCCGCCGCCGCGCAGAAGCAGTCGATCTGGGACATCGCGAAACACTATACCGAGGCCTATTGGGACGACATCCGCGCGCTCAATATCCGCCAGCCGGCCGAATGGTCGATCGCCACGGACTACGTGCCGCAGATGATCGAATTCGCGAAGGGTATCGCAGACAAGCACTGCTAGGAGCTCGAAAGCGGCCTCTATTTCGATGTCTCGACCGTTGCGGATTACGGCAGGCTGGCGCGCGCAGCTACGGAAGAAGGCGAGGGCCGGATCGAGCAGGTCGACGGCAAGCGACACCCCGCAGATTTCGCGATCTGGCGCAAGACTCCGGCTGGCGAGGCGCGCCAGATGGAATGGGATTCACCCTGGGGCAGGGGCGCGCCCGGCTGGCATCTCGAATGCTCGGTGATGTCCGGCAAGATCCTCGGCTTTCCCTTTGACATCCATACCGGCGGCATCGACCACCGCGAGATCCACCATCCCAACGAGATCGCGCAGAACCAGGCCCA
>CAYPFE010000320.1:0-4242 GCA_964409895.1 uncultured Novosphingobium sp. | reverse complement strand
CACATGATGTTCTTGCCGCCTGGCAGGTTGCGGTTGAGAATGCCGGTGCGGTCCTGGATGAACGAGGCCCAGACGTTCTTGTCCATGTAATAGGACGGCGGGTTCTTGAGCTCGCTTTCGGTCCAGTAGCGCTGCTTTTCCCAGGTGCGGTCGAGGTATTCGGCGAGCCATGCCATCCAGCCCACGCCCGATTCGATGCTGCCGATCCTGAGGTCGGGGAAGCGGTCGAAAACGTAGTTGTAGATGAAGATGCCGATCGGCTCGGCCATCGCCAATTTCGACATCGGCATGTCGGCGAGGAAATAGCGCTTGTCGCCGAAGCGCGGCACGCGGGCGCCGAGGTGGAAGGTGATGGCGATGTCGTTATCGACCAGGACCTTCCACAGCTTGTCCCATTCGGGGTCCGAATATTGCAGTTCGCCCCGGGGATCGCCGGTGAGCGCGGAGACCTGGCCGGATTTCATGCCCGCGACATTGGAGGAGGTGTCCCAGGCGTTGGGGTTTTGCGGGAAGGCCGGCAGGTTGATCGCTCGGAAGCCCTGCTTGGCGAGGCGCTTCACATGGGTGACCGTCTCGTCGACATCGCGTGCGGGCACATAGCCGACCGGGTAAAGGCGGTCCGGCGCACAGGAGGCAAAATCCATCACCCAGGTCGACCAGGCTTCGTAGCTGGCGATATAAAGCTCGTTGTCGAGCGAGGGGAGGGGGCCGCCGCCGAACATCAGCGCATAGGTCATGCCGTCGGCGTCCATGTCGCCGAGACGGGTCGCCGGATCCCAGATCTGGCGGACATCGGAGAGGCGGCCCTTCATCTTGAAGTTCTTGCCTTCGCGGCCGGCCTGGTTGTTGATCATCATGAACGGGCGGCGGCTGCCCTCGAACTCGACATAGTCGCCATCATCCTCATGGATGATCTTGGGCGCGCGGTCCTTGAGATGGGCGGGAAGATAGTTAGCCCACATGTCGTGCGGCGGATCGATATGGGCATCGATGTCGAACACCTCTCCGAGGTGCCAGTTGTCGACCTTCGAACCTTCAATCTTGGGGTCTGCTTCGCTCATCTCCGGGTCTCCTGATCTGGGTCTGAATCCATAGAATTCTAAATAGCGAACTCATAATCGGCATTTTGAATTATCGGGCCCGTGCTGTCAAGCGAACGACTCGCGGTGTGCCACTTGCTCTGCCGCGCCAAGATGGCCGCCACCATAGCCGGTGATGACGCTGAGAGCCATAGCAGCATGGCTGAGTTTATCGCGCGAGGATGACGGTGAGGCCCGGGATGTCCAGCTCTGTCCATGCCTTGTCCGTGGTGATCGCGGGCAGGCCTTCCCTGATCGCGAGTGCCATGCAGCTACGGTCGCCAAGGCCGCTGCCCTTCTTGCGGGTGGCTGCGGCCAGTTCGGCGGCTGCCCACGCGTCATTTTCCTTGTGAGCCATGACTTCGAGTTCGAGCTGCGCGAGCATCTCCTGTACAATCTTTGTGGGATAACCATGCACGAGCATCGCCTTGACAACCTCCTGAAGATTGACGGCCGAGATCAGCGATTCGCCCGCGAAGTCTTCTAGAAATTGAGCTCCCGGCTCGTCGCGCAGCAAGGCAATGACCGCGGAAGCATCGAATACGCCACGCGTCATCAGCGGAACTTGGCGTTTTCCCGCTCGGCTTCCTTGCGGCGGTCTCTCAGGAAATCGTCACTGCTGTAGTCACCCTTGCAGTGTTGACGATACAGCTCTTGCGCGCGCCTAATCTTCTCACGCATGGGAGTAAGCCTGACTTCGTTTCCTTCGACGGACAAAGCGAGGACACCCGCATCCTCCAGCCCCAAGGCCTCCCGGACGGACTTGGGCAGAACGAGGCGGCCATTAGCGGCAATCTTGACGGTCCGATTCATTATGACACACTCAATATAATGACACTCAATATTTTGTGTCACTACACCTAAAATGTCAATCTCGCTTCAACAGCATCGCGCCGTAGCCGTAGCCGCCGTTCACCGCCATACAGGTCCTGGCGCCCGACACCTGCCTCTCTCCGCCGCGGCCCCAGAGCTGGGTGCAGGCCTCGTGGGTGTGGCCATAGCCGTGGAATCGCCCGGCCGAGAGCTGGCCGCCGCTGGTGTTCAAGGGCAGGGTGCCGTCGATCGCGGTGTTGGTGCCACCTTCGATGAATCCCGCCGCCTGACCCCGTTCGCACAGCCGCACCGCTTCCAGCCACAGCCAGACGTGGATCGAAAAGCCGTCGTAGATCTGCGCGCAGTCAACGTCCTTGGGTGTCCAGTCGGTGCGGTTCCACAGCATCGTGCCGCAGTCCCAGGCCGGGGTCATGGTGAAATCGCCGGTGTGCAGGCCTTCCCCGAAGGCACCCATCGACATGCCCATTGCCTCGATCTCGATTGGCGGGTTCTTCAGGTCCTTTGCAAGGTCCTTGGCCGAAAGCAGGATCGCGGTCGAGCCGTCGATATGGGAGTCGCAGTCATAGAGCCGCATGGGGCTCGAGATCATCCGCGAGTCGAGATAGTCCTCGATGGTGAGCGGCTTCCTGTAGATCGCGTTGGGATTGTGCATGGCGTGGCGCCTGCCATTCACCGCGATCCAGCCGAGCTGTTCCTCGGTTGCGCCGTATTTGTCCATATAGGCCCGCGTGTAGAGCGCCCACAGGTTCACCGGCGAATAGGCGTGATAGGGCACGGTAAAGGCGTTGTTGCCGGCATCCACGCGCTCACGGTTTCCGGTGAGCAGCGTCGATGAGCGGTCCCTGACCCGCGACTGGGCCTGAGCGACGGTCCGGAAGCACAGCACGTGTTTGCACAGCCCGGTGGCGATCGCCATGATCCCCTGGAAGATCGCCGCCATGTGGCCCGGCCCTTCGTGGCTCGAAGGGTTGGTCCAGACCGGGCGGATGCCGAGCGCCATCATCGTCTCGACCGTGCCGGTGGGCGAGATGCCGCCGCCCTCGGGCGTCTTGCCGGGATGGCAGACGAGGCCGTCGACGTCGTCTACGCTGATACCCGCATCCGCGACGGCTTCTAGGCAGGCGTCGAGCGTCATCTGCAGGGCGGAACGGTCTGAAGGGCGTCCGGCCTTGGTCTGGCCGATACCTGTGATGCAGACCTGCTTTTCGGGATAGTCCTCGCGCCTCATGTCAGGTCCCTCCGTCCGGTTGGAACTCATCGGGTTCGAACTGGGGCAGCCAGACGTCCTCGTGATGCTCGAAGCAAACCTTCACCCGCATGCCGCTTGTCACCGCATCGGTGGGGGTGAGGATGTTGCTGAAGACGTAGAGCTCGGGCTGCTCGTCGAGTTCGATGACCGCGAACACGAAAGGTTCGTCCAGGCCGGGCAGCCAGGGCTGGTGGTTCACCGTGTAGCTCTTGACCTTGCCCTTGCCGGAAACAGCCTCGGGGGCGACGGTCTCGGTGCGGCAGGCGGAGCAGATCGGCAGCGGCGGGTGCTGGTAGAGCCCGCAGTGGCTGCAGCGCTGGATCAGCAGCTTGCCGTCCTTGCCGCCTGTCCAGAAGGCCTCGGTTTCAGGCGTGATCTGGGGGAGCTTGCGTTCCGGAGCGGTCAAAACACCACTCCTTTCACCTTGAGGTCGATGATCCCGTCCTCGTCATAGCCGAGACTCGACAGAATATCGTCGCTATTGGCCCCCAGTTCGGGCGAGCGGCGGCCGGGCAGCGCCTGCTTGTCGAACAGGATGGGGACGCTGACTTGCGGGATGGTGGTGCCGTCGCCGTAGTCGACATATTGCAGGTAGCCGTTGGCCTGGACCTGCTCGTCGTCCTTCAGCTCGCCGACATGCTTTACCACGTCCCACTGGCCGTCCTGCTGTGCGAGGATATCGCGCCATTCCGCCAGCGTCTTGGATTTGAACAGCGCCTTCATCTCTTCATGGCAGGCGGCGCCATTCTCGTTCCTCACCTTGGCGTTCACATAGCGCGGATCGGCGGCCAAGTCCTCACGCCCTGCGACCTTGCAGAAATCGGCCCAGTATTTGTCGGCCTGGAGCATGCACAGGGCGATGAAGCGCTTGTCCGCCGTCTCGTAGGTATAGACCAGCACGTTGAACGGCACGCCGTCGCCCATACGCGGGAAGCGGTCCACGCCGTCGGCGGTCGACTGGCAGATGAAGCGCTGCTGCGACCACATCGCCGCACCCAGCAGCGACACGTCTACCTCGCTCGCCTCGCCGGTCATCGCCCGCTTGGCGATGGCCGCACAGATGCCGCCCGCCAGCATCGA
>CAYPFE010000319.1:0-4251 GCA_964409895.1 uncultured Novosphingobium sp. | reverse complement strand
CTCTTCGATTTGCGCCCGCTCGTATGCGATGCGGGCCTGAGATTCCTCTTCGCGGCCTTTTGCGGCAAGCAGATAGGCTGCAATGCCGCCAATTTCGCTGCGCATGACGATGAGGTCGTATTCGTCGAAACCGCCGCTGGTTTTCCAGCCTCCCCGGTTACGCGGAATGGCAAAGGTCAAGCCTTCGACGAATTCGATCGCTTCGTCGATCCGGCCCGTCCTGATTGCGTCGAGCAAGCCGGCAAATGCAAATCGTGGCATGAGCGGCACGTTGCGCCGCGCCCGTACAATACGGCGAGTGAAATCGCGATCGAGCCGGGTGCGAAGGAACCCCGCCACCTCCAATACCGAAGGCGAATTGGGCCGTATGGCTTCGATGGTTTCTATCTCTCCCAGTGCCGCCTCATGATCGCCTCGCTCGACGAGTGCAAAGGCGCGCAGGAACCGGTTGGCAAGTCCCAAGCCCCTGTCACGCAGTTCAGCGGGGATCGCGGGCGAAGGCACGGTCTGAACCTCTTCCAGCAACGCAAGCGCTTCGGAATATTTCTCTGCGCCAATCAGGTGTGCCGCTTTCGCCTGCATGAGGTCGATCCGGCGCGTTGCAAACTCAGGCTTCAGGAGCGGTTCGGCAAGTGCCCTGTCGCATGCCTCCGCACCGTCGATGCCCAGCACCTGATTCTCGTTTGGACGCATATCCGCCGAGGTCTTTGCAAGCCCCCACAGGAGCGTGTCGGTGGTGATTCCGTCACCCTTTTTGGTGGGCGCTGAATATCCATCACATTGTCTGAAATCCTGGGGCGCGGCAGATGCCCGAAGACCAACAGCGCATGCCGAAACCGCCACCAGCACCATGAATATTCGCATTCGCTCACTTCCCCAATTGCGAGAAGAAGCTAACGACAAAACAACCCGTGCGGCAAGGAGAAGTGCGAATCTATACAATTCCAGCCACAACTCCTTCAACTATTGCCTAACAAGAACACTACAAAACCCCGGAATTCCGGATCACTGGCCAGTCCCGCAGGCTCGTGCCAATCACCACCTTCGACAAGGGCTATGCGGTAAGGTATCGGCAACCGCATCAACGAGGCCAGGTATGCCTCATATCCGGGAATGGTATGCCTGCCCTGGTAGGTCTGGATCACCACCTCGTCGAGGATACCGGCGAGGCCGGCAAGTGCCCCGGGATCGCCGCCAGCACTCCAGTCGAGCAGGCCGGTAACCGAGAGTGCGAGGGTCTCCGGCAAACGCTTGCGCAAGCCCCCGAGAAATTCGGCATAACCAGCCAATCCCCGGGTCACCGCATCGAAATCGATCTGCAAGCCGATTAGCCGATTTCCTGCCTCCTGCCACAGGGCGAGCCTGCGGAGCACTTCACCATACACCGCTTCCCCCCAGTCGATCCGCTCGACCCTTACGACCAACCACAATTCCGCGTGGCTGATGCGGGGGGTCGCGCGGAGGGACACGAAGCGATCAGGATCATCATGGCGCACTTCACCGGCGAGGAGATAGACCCTTCGGGCATGGTCAAGCACTTCAGGTGCGGACACACCTGCCCAGAGGAAGAAGGCGTCATGGTCCGCTGGATCCACCACACCCGGCTGTTTGCCTGCCCCCTGCCCGCCGCAGCCGGCCAACAGCGCCGCGCAGCCGACCGAGGCCAGCAAGCTCCGGCGGCTTACCAGTAGTATTTGAGATCCTTCGCCCAGCGGCTCGCCGGGTATTTACGCTTGAGTTGCTGGAACCACGCCTTGCGCTGGCTAACCGGCACCTCCTTGCCACCGCAGGAGTTGTTGCCGCTCGGGCCATAGCACCACACGGCACGGTAGAGGGCGTAGGCCTTGTCTTCCGGCGATGCCGAGCGATCGGCGATGACGCGCTGGTAAAGCGTCAGGCGTGTCGCCACTTCGCCACCGAATTCGTTGGCGGCTCCGCCCAGCTCGTCCTTCTCAGGGCGGTCTTCGGCGTTCATGAACCAGTCGAAGCCGTTGAGCCGGTAGAATTCGCCAAGACACAGCAATGCGCCCGGATCGCGCGCGTTGCGGGACAGCGCCGCTACCGTCTGCGGCAGTGCCGGACAGGGATATTCCTCGGACCAGTTGCCAGCTGTGAACAGGCCTACCGGTGCCCTCCCACTCTCTGGATCGAGCCAGTTCCCCAGCCAGCCGTCTTTCGACGCGTCCTTGGGCACCAGCTTCAGATCACCAAGGAACGCGGAATAAAGCCCATAGCCCAGTTGCTTGTAGAGCAGCATGAACAGGGCAACATCCCGCTCGCGCGCCGGGCGGTCCGTTCGCCCGGCCTGCTCGCGCAACAGCGCCTCTCCGGCGGCATGCTGAAGCAGGATGATACGAAGCTCGCTCTCCTGGACCGGAGAATCCTTGGTAAACACCTTTTCGAGCGCATTGCGGCGCTCCCAGTTCATCGCCAGAGCCAGCTCGACGAGGGGACGCTGGTAGAGTTCTTTTGGGCCGCCCGTCAGTTCCTGCCAGAAGCCCGTCGAATTGCGGTCGCCCAGCGCTTCCAGTGCAAGCCCGCGCAGGACCTGCCGGCTGAACGCAAGCGGCGTGTAGCTGGTGCGTCTCGCATCGTCGGGAAGCAGTTCCAGTACCCTGCGATAGTCCCTGGCGACGTAATAGGCATGGTTAGCCTGGACGAATGTGTAGAGATCGGGCGCATCTGCGAAAAGAGGTGCTTGGGCAGAAATCTCGCGGGCGGTGATCGGGTCGACCGCGCCCTCGTACATCTCGTCTCCAACCCGCATGCGCTGCAAATCCGCAGCCGCCAAGAGCAGCGGTTCGGCCAGATTGCCCGTCGCGGCCCTAGCGAAGCCAAGCTTGTTGTCGATTTCCTCTATCAGCCGGGGAATGTCGGGATCGGCGCTGTCCATGTCCGCGAGCAAGCCGACATAGATACGCCCCAGAGCCTCGCTATCTCCCATCAGCCATAGCGCGCGGCGTTGCAGGCCCCGGGCGGACGACGCATAGAGGCCATCGGGATAGGCCTTGAGATAGGCGGACAGTGCCTCCTGCCCGCGTCTTGCTGCAACCTTGTCGGTCTTGCCGGCGCCGAGATAATCGCCCCACTTGTCGATTGCCGGTTCCTGCGCTGCGACGAGTTCGTTGCGCGCAATCATATAGGCAGAGGTTTCGGCAACCCACGGGTCGCGAGATCTTGAGAGCAGGGTGAACGCGGTGCGGGCCTCATCGAAGCGACCGGCGTAAAATGCGTCCGCGCCGACCATGTAAGTCAGGAAATCCTGTCCGATCTTGCTGCCGATACCGGTCGGCCACATGCGCTCGCCGCCGTTCGAGCCACAGCCCCCGGACAGCCTGGCTCGCGCGTCGCCTAGCGCTTCGCGATCGGCCTCCTTCAGCTTGCGGGCCGTCAAGATCGCCGCCCTGAAGGCGTCCGCACCGCTGGGAAGCGTATCGCAGCGGCTGCCGTTGTACGCGCTGTGGGCCTCGAATTCCGGGGATGCGAAATAGCTCGATTTCAGCTGGGGCCAGTTGAGGAAAACCCTGCCGAAGTCCGAACTCGAATAATCGGCCGGCGCATAGTTGCGGATCCCCGGGGCGGCCAGACCCGCCCCTTCGCGCATCAGCAGCAGCAGGTTGACGCGGCTGTCGTTACCTGGAGACAGCGCCGCACGGTTGGCGCATTCGAATGAAGGACTGGCAACCTTCCAGCTGAAATAGCAGCCATAGTCCCCGCTTGCCTCGACGGCCTCCGGCAAAGCGAACAGTGCCAAAGCCGAGGCACTCCAGAGTGCCAATCTCTTCACCTGCGTCCGTTCTTGAAGTCCCCCAATCATCACAGCGGCGATTTTTGAGGAACCGCAGGCAAGTCGCAAGAAAAAAGGGAGCCGCAGCTGGCGGCTCCCCTGTTTCGCTCTCGTATTTCCTGCGAAGGCTTAATCGTCCTTGAGGAACGCCGGGACGTGGTCGGGATCGCCGCCGCCATCGCCGCCACGGTCGCCTCGATCACGCCGTGGGCCCCGATCACGTCCACGTCCGCCACGATCGCCGTCACGGCGTGGGCGACGATCGCCCCGGTCACCGCGCGGTTCGCGCGGCGGACGGGTGTCCTCCAGCTCTTCGCCAGTTTCTTGATCGACGACCCGCATCGACAGGCGGACCTTCCCGCGATTGTCGATTTCGAGGACCTTGACCTTCACTTCCATGCCTTCGGAGACGACGTCGGCGACCTTCTCGACCCGTTCGTTCTTCATTTCGGAGACGTGGACGA
>CAYPFE010000318.1:0-4252 GCA_964409895.1 uncultured Novosphingobium sp. | reverse complement strand
CCTTCGGCGCGCCGTTCGGCCAACTGGCGCCGCAACGCTGTCGCATCGAGGCGCGCGAGAGTGCTCCAGTCGGTATCGCCCAGATGGTCGAGCAGACGGGCTGCGGTCGCGACATAGGCGCGCACGGTATGCGGCGAGCGCCTGAGGCCTTGGGCGAGATGATTGCGCCACGCCTCCAGAAGATCGGCCCGGGTCATGCCGAGACCAGCCCTGCCGGCACCAGCTCACCCAGCAGGCCATCGAGCAACAGCATGCCTGCGTCGGTGACGCCGATCCGGCTGCCGCTCCGCCAGATCAGCTCACGATCTTGGTAGAAACGCAGCTTCGTACCATCGCACAGCTCGTCGGCCTCCAATCCGAAACGCGTCGCCAGCCCGCCGAGATCGACACCCTCTGCAAGCCTGAGTCCCATCAGCATCGCTTCGGCAGCCTGTTCGCGCTGGCCGAGCGAGCGGGCTTCGGCGATCCCGTCTCCCTGCCGCTCGACCGCCGCGAGCCAGTTTTCGGGCTTGCGGTGGCGGGCTGTCGCGATGCCGCACCGTCTGCCGTGAGCCCCCGGACCGATGCCGCAGTAATCGAGGTAGCGCCAGTATGTCAGGTTGTGGCGGCTTTCCTCGCCGGGTCTCGCATGGTTGCTGACTTCGTATGCGGGGAGACCGGTGCGTGCCGTCAGCTCACGCGTCATCGCGAACATGTCGGCGCAGGCGTCCTCGTCCAGCGGTTCGATCGTACCGTCGCGCAGCATCGTCGCAAACCGCGTGCCGGGTTCGAACGTCAGCTGGTAGAGCGATACATGGCCGGTCCCGAGCGCAAGGGCGCGGCTTAGTTCATCGCGCCAGCTTTCTAGGGCCTGGCCCGGGCGCGCGTAGATCAGGTCAAAACTCACCCGCGCAAAATTATGCTGCGCAGCATCGAGTGCAGCATAAGCCTCTGCAACATCGTGCAGACGCCCGAAAAACCGCAGCGTTTCATCGTCGAACGATTGAATGCCCAGCGAGACGCGGTTGACGCCCGCCCCGGCCAATGCTGCAAAATTTTCCGCTTCGACCGATGAGGGATTGGCCTCCAGCGTGATTTCGACGTCCGCAGCAAACCCCCACAGCTTCTCGGCCTCTTCGAGCAGCCTTCCGACCAGCGCCGGCGGCATGAGCGAAGGCGTTCCCCCGCCGAAGAAGATGCTCTCCAGCGCCTCGCCGCCTGCCGCTTCAGCCTCACGCCGCATGTCAGCGAACAGTGCGCGCTGCCACAGTGCTGTATCGATGCTGTCCCGGACATGGCTGTTGAAGTCACAATAGGGGCATTTCGACAGGCAGAACGGCCAATGGATGTAGAGCGCGCGGGCCATGGCGCGATCCTAGCCGCCGAATTGCTCCGCGACCAGCTTGGCGAATGCATCGGCGCGATGGCTGATGGCGTGCTTGTCGTCAGGGTCCATCTCGCCAAAGGTTTCGCTGCGGCCCAGCGGCTGGAAAACCGGATCGTAACCGAATCCGCGCTCACCCCGGGGCGGCCAGATGAATGTGCCGTCGACACGTCCTTCGTAGGTAACGCTTTGTCCGTCCGGCCAGGCCACCGCCAGCACGCAGCTGAACCAGCAGGAACGGTCTGTCTGCGCTCCCAGCGCTTGCAGCATGCCCTCGACCTTGCCCATCGCCATATACCAGTCGCGGCCCGGTTCGCCTTCGAACCATTGCCTCTCTGCCCAGTCGGCGGTGTAGACGCCGGGGCGGCCATCCAGCGCGGCAACGGAGAGCCCGCTGTCATCGGCAAGCGCGGGAAGCTGCGCAGCATGGGCCGCAGCATGCGCCTTGATCAGGGCGTTCTCGACAAAGGTGCTGCCGGTCTCTTCCGGCTCCGGCAGGCCGAGTTCGCCCGCCGAAACGCATTCGAGGCCGAAGGGCGCAAGCAGTTCCGAAATTTCCCGCAGCTTGCCCGCATTGTGCGTGGCAATGACGAGCTTCTCGGCCCCGAGTGTCCTCACCCCGCAACCGCCTTTTGCTGTGCCGCAAAAATGCGGTCACAACCGATCCTGGCAAGGCGGAGCAGGCGCAGCAGGCCTTCCTCGTCGTAGGGCGCACCTTCGGCCGTTGCCTGCGCTTCGGCGATCTTCCCGCCTTCGATCAGCACGAAATTGGCATCGGCGTCCGCGCTGCTGTCTTCGTCGTAATCGAGGTCGAGCACCGGCGTGCCCTGGTAGATGCCGCAGGAGATCGCCGCGACTCTCGCTGTGATCGGGTCTTCGGTGATCGCGCCATCGGCCATCAGCTTGTTGACCGCGAGCCGCAGTGCGATCCACGCGCCCGAGATCGACGCAGTGCGGGTGCCCCCGTCAGCCTGGATGACGTCGCAATCGAGCGTGATCTGGCGCTCGCCGAGCTTCTCCATGTCGCATACGGCGCGCAAGGAGCGGCCAATCAGCCGCTGGATTTCCTGGGTGCGGCCGGATTGCTTGCCCTTTGCCGCCTCACGACTGCCGCGGGTGTGGGTGGCTCGCGGCAGCATCGAATATTCGCCGGTGACCCAGCCCTGACCCTTGCCGCGCAAAAACGGGGGCACTCTCTCCTCGACGCTGGCGGTGCAGATCACCTTGGTCTCGCCGAAGCCGATCAGCACCGAGCCCTCGGCGTGCTTCGTGTAACCGGTCTGGATATCGATAACGCGCATCTCGTCGGGCGCGCGGCCGGAAGGTCGCATGAGAATCTCCAGTTTCTGCCCGGAGCCGTCCGCCCTGAGCTTGTCGAAGGGCCGTCCTTACTTCTTCCGGCGTAGAAGGGAAGGGCAGTCCTTCGACAAGCTCAGGACATACGGGTATGGGGAGGCGAGGATTCGCCACCATGCCCACACCACCCATTGCCGAACTGACAAGCCGCGCCCGGGAGATTTTCCGCCTGGTGGTGGAAGGCTATCTGTCCACCGGGCAACCGGTGGGCTCGAAGACTTTGGCGGGTGCCGGGGAGCTCGGCCTTTCATCCGCCTCGATCCGCTCGGTACTGGCCGAACTCGAATCGCTGGGGCTGCTGGCCGCACCGCACACCAGTGCTGGGCGTTTGCCGACCGAAGCGGGCCTCAGGCTGTTCGTTGATGGCATCATGCAAGTGGCCGAGCCCACTGCGCAGGAGCGGGCCGCCATCGAGCAACAGCTTGCACAGCCCGGCCCGATCGAAGCCGCACTGGAAGCGACCAGTGCGGTGCTTTCCAGCCTGTCCTCCGGCGCGGGGCTGGTGATGGTGCCCCAGCTCGAAGCGCGGCTGCAGGCCTTGCAGCTGGTGCCGCTGGCGCCGGGAAGGGCGCTGGCCGTGCTGGTCGGCGAGGACGGCCATGCCGAGAATCGTGTGGTGGAACTACCCGTCGACATCAGGCCCGGCGCGCTGGAAGAGGCTTCCAACTACATTTCCGCGCATCTCGGCGGACGCACTCTGGGTGAAGCCGCGAAGCTGATGCGCGCCGAGATCGCCGCAGGAAAATCCGCGCTCGATGCCGCGAGCAGCGACCTTGTCGAGCGCGGACTTGCAGCCTGGAGCGAGGATGCGGCAGCCCGTCCGGTACTTATCGTACGCGGCCAGGCGAATCTGCTGGACGAAGCGACATTGGGCGATTTCGAGCGCGTGCGCATGCTGCTCGACGACCTTGAAAGCAAGCAATCGGTCGCCGAACTGCTCGAGCGCGCGCGCAACGCCGATGCCACGCGAATCTTCATCGGTTCGGAGAACCGGTTGTTCGCGCTTTCCGGTTCCTCGGTAATCGCCTCGCCTTATCGCGACCGTGAGGGCAGGGTGGTCGGCGTCGTCGGCGTGATCGGCCCCACGCGGTTGAATTATGCGCGGGTCGTCCCCATGGTGGATTTCACGGCCCAGAGCCTGGGCAAGATCATCGGCTAATTTGGAACAACGAAACGCATATGACTGACAATGAATCGCGACCGCAGGACGATCCCGAAGTCGCAAAGGAGCTTGAAGGCGTTCCCGAGGAATTGCTCGAGAATGATGAAGGCGAGGGCGATACGCTTGAAGACGCACTCGGCCGGCTTCGCGGCGATCTCGAAGCCGCCAAGCAGGATGTGCTCTACGCGCAGGCCGAGACCCAGAACGTGCGGCGCAGGCTGGAAAAGGAAAAGGCCGATGCGCTGGCCTATGGGGTGACGGGCTTCGCGCGCGACGTGCTCTCGGTGCATGACAATCTCACGCGCGCGCTCGACGCCATTCCCGGCGAATTGCGCGAGGACGAGAAGCTCAGCGGCCTTGTCGCCGGCATC